>NZ_JBMDKC010000083.1:0-24454 GCF_057809515.1 Bacillus sp. FG16 | reverse complement strand
CTGTATCTCCTGTTGGACCTGTTACTCCGGTTGCTCCTGTATCTCCTGTTGGACCTGTTACTCCGGTTGCTCCTGTATCTCCTGTTGGACCCGTTGGTAATATTACTGGTGGAACCGGCGGAAAAGTAGGACCTATTACATTTGGATCTATTGCGGCTGCTTGTAATATCTTACTTATTTTTTGTATTTTATTCTTATCAAACACATAATCACCTCTTTATTCACTAATTACGTTGAAATATTCGACTACTCTACATATACATACGCTTTATTTACTGTTACATAATACGTTTTGCCCTTACTATTGTGCACCTTAAATTGCGGAGAGCCATTCACACTTACTTTCTCATCGATTGTAAATCCTTCGCCACTATCCACTGTACCCGCTACAGCGCTATCCTGCCATGACGGTGTATCATAAAAGCGAAGGTTATCTACTTTTGAACCCACACGTTTCCCTACAATCGGATTTACTGATTCTTGCTTTTCAAACCTGATGTATTCTGGATTATATTTCACCCATTGGTCACCACCAAGGTGTAACCATCCGTCTTTCTCTCCCCACACTTGATACGCTTCAGGTTTGTTTAGCTGACGAATTACACCATAATTTGTGCCTGGTCCTTTTCGTAGGTTTACGTTATTTCCAAGAATATAGGCAATTCCTTGCGTGTGGACAACTGGACTACCTTCCCCTGTTGTTTCCATTGTCTCACCATTGTTATATGCTCGCTGCACATCACTTCTAAACTGTGATTCTGAAACGCCATGACTACGTAAATAATCAATCGGGTCTTCATGATCTGTACCGCCGAGGTACTTTCTCACATCGTTATGTGTCCACAATCCTTTTTCTACGGATAGATTGTTATCTTTTAAGATTTCCGCTAACAGCTTTACGTATTTCTCATAACTACGTTTAAACTTGGCGTAATCAGCCGTTTCACATAACTCTACATGGACAAATCGTTTATTCGCCGCTGGCCCCGCTCCATAAGCAATGTATTTTGTATCCGCAATCTGAATCGTTTCATTCCAATCCACTGCGTAATGAACGAATGCATTTCTCCAGGTACGGGTCTCATAACGTTGAATATTAATGGCCGGCGCTTCCGGTGTTGCCGTGCTATGGGCAACCACTCCTTCATATGCCCCTACACCGCCCCTGTATGGCGTTTTCGGCACACCAGGTATTAGAAGTATTCTATCGGCAAACACGCTTGTAGACAGCGAAAATAGGATACATACTGTTGTAACTATCCCTAGTAATCGTTTCATGTTTGTTTCTCCTCCCATAGAAAAACGCACCACCGATTGGCGATGCGTTCTCTTTGTTTTTATTTGTCTGTTTGTACTGTCCCTTCGTGGTCACTCCAGATTCCTAAAGCGACACCTAGTGTGAAAATGTACGGTAACACTTCATCGATAAAACTCTTCGTTTCTAGCAATCCTGCCTTCGCACAAATAAATCCCAAAAGAGAGGCGAGTGCCACCCATGTTTTCCAGTTACGTAATCGTTTTTGGATGTTTTCTTTTGAAATATTCATATTTAATCCCCTTCCTTTTCTAACGTATCCAGTCTCTTATGCGCTTGTTTGGTACTTTCCTCTACCCTTGTGACTCGTTCTCCCAGTGCAACCATTTGTTTTTCACTCGCTTTCAAATCAATCCGGATATCATCCACACCTTTTCGAATATATCCCAGTTCTGCTTTAACTTCCGCACTTTGTTGTCCATCTGCTTTGATAGATTTAGATTTATTCAGTGCATAGCCAAAATAGCTGATGGCGAGCGATAGTAGTGCAATCAGTACGCCCAGTTCAATGTTCATGTTTTCACCCCTTTCCACAACAAATAAAGCCCGCCCTAAAAAGCCGACTCTTCCTACTTAGTTTTCAATTTTGTCTGCTGGCGGGTCCGATACCGGAGGTATAATCGGATCTTGTGGCATTTGTGATTTAAGTAAATTAATTGCATATACAAGATTATCTAATTCAGGTTGTAAAATTTCAATCCGATGAGTTTCTTCTTTAATCTTCTCTTCCGCTGTCTTACGGACTTCTTCAATCTTTAAATTATAATTATCAATATTTGTACGATGAACATTTTGCTGTTCACGAATATCTTGCGCTTGCAACTCTAATTGCTCGATCAATTTATTTGAAAATGCCATCATTTTCACCCCTTAGGTCAAATGTAAGAGAACGAGCTACCTGTAAAACCAATATTTCAACTGTTAATTGTTTGTTTTCTTCGTTGTAAGTCTGTCGCACGTCGAGGTCCATGCCATCCACATGAAGTTGTTCATATAACACTTGATATTCTTCATGAGTTGGATTGTCAGAAATGGAATAGCCTAGCTCACGAATTGTTTTTAATCGTTCGTATTCAATTTGTCTATCGATATCAGTAAATACCTTATCCAACTCTTTAGAGGCCCTCAACGCCTCTCTTTTTGCTTTCATTTCTGAGATACTCATCCGTTTAAAACTTTCTTTTGCCTTCACAGTCTCACCTCCACTTATGTGTATTTTTTAACTTTACCCACAACTAAATAAGTACCTGCTATGCGAGCTACCAGCACACGTTGGTCAATCGAAAGAGGATAAGCTGAGTCGAGAACGGGATAGCTAGCAGCTGTTGAGTAACTCGTTGTTCCGTCAAATTTTAAGAATACTTTAGCTCCTGCTGGGGTAATGGTATTGTCGTTAGCTCCAACTGTAGCCATGAACAATTGAGGAACGTCCTTACTATTTTTAATTGCTCCATAGATCACATCTAGAAATTGCTCGCTATTCATTATACAAACACAACCTTTCTAGCTTCATGCTCCATTTCTCCACCTACCTTAAGCTGCATTTTCCAACTTGTCTCGATGTAACGATCATCAATGTCAAGCTCTGAATAGCGAACTCTTATACAATCCTGGTACTCATGAAATGGCATTAAGGCTGTATTGAACTGAATTTTTTGATAAGCCATTGTAGTCTCCTGTAAAATACGTTGAGCATAAGTGTCCACATCCTCTTGTGTTTCCAAGTTATCTACTTCCCTATAGTCTACTATTCTACGACCTGTAGAAACTGTAGAGAGAGGACTGAGAGGATCATTGTTAGCTCGAGCCTTCCACAGAGGTGCTTTCTCAACATTCGACTGTACAACGATAACGTAGTTAGCTGTATTAAATAGATCTAGCTCCTCATTCATACCGTTATATGTTACTGAAAGCTCATCGTCCTGATAAGTGTACTCAACTGGTCTATCAGTAGGTAGTACATAAGGTTGGGACCTAAAGACTCCGTTAGCATCAACCCACAGTGGAGTATATCCTGCTGTATCAAGCATTTTATTAATAATATCTATTATTGGAGTACCCATAGAAAAGTTCCACACACTTGACTTTGTAGTCGGCGGAATGCTAATAAACTTACGATTGAATCCGAGAGATTCAAGTAAGTCAGCTACTTCCTCATGTGGATAGCCCCAGAAAGTACGATTCCAAAGTGTTTTATCTTCCTGGAGTATAACGAGTTGATCATAAGCTTCAATATCCCTGTATACTCCTTTTACTTGGTCAGAACGAGTAGGTGAATTAAGAAGAAATACTCCTAGTGGAAATTCTAACCAGTTACCGTCTGGCATTTCAACTTCCATGTAAGGCTTAATTCGATCTTGCAAATAGTTAATAACGTCACGCTTTGGAGTAAGAGTATCTTCTTCATAAGTAATTGCTACATTAACATACTTGAGTCGAACGTTGTCAGCTGAATTATGCCTTCCAGCACTCCATTGTAGTTGTACTCTCAATTTTCGAGCGTCTGATCCAGCCGGTATACCTAAAGAGTTGTACTCATTAGTAACCACCCAAGCTGACCAAGTAGCACCACCGTCTAATGAATAGCGAGTCTTAACGATGTTCTCTGGCATCCATGAGCCCTCCCTCGTAGGCGTACCATTTACTTTCTCGAAAGTCACCTCAGTAGACTTAACTCGTGGAATGTCAACGCCCTGGTATGTGCTATTGCTCATATCAAGTACAGGACTTGTAGCAATACCAGAGTATATTGCTTTAGCTGTTCCACTAAAATAAATATTATCGTAGTTACAAATACCATTGAGAGCTCCTGAATCACAAGCTGTTAACAAGCCATAACTAGCATTAGCTCGACCACTCGGAATCGTACATTCTCCCTCCCAACGATACCAACCGTTATAACCAGTTGCGGTCATTGTTATATTTTCATTGAAACGAACATTACCAGCTGAGCTCATAGCATATACGTAGTTAGGATGAACCTCTCCGTTAAATACTCGATAGAAAAATGAAGCGTATAGCTTTTGACCTCCACTAGCATTAACTAAAGTGTTATTAATAGTTTGAAAACCAGTTGGGTAAGTTCCGGATGCACTACGAATGATCTCTTGAGCCCATTCCCCTTGCCAGCCTCCACCTTTATTAGCTGAGTAGACTGTGCCTGAATTCCAAGGTTTGAAGTCTCCAGTCATCCAACCTGTAGCACCGTCACCACTCCAAAGTGAGTACCAATTACTCTCTAAGGTACTATTTGCAATAACTCCACTATAAGGTTGTAGTCTCATTTCTCCGACATCCATAGCCACATTGGTTTTAGTCCAAGATTCGAAACGTAAATTGTATACATTGCTTGAGTTACCAGTGTAGTAATTGACTGTACGTGCCTGTCTCTCAATATGAGCTGGTGTGTATTTCTCCCTCAAGGTAAACTTTGCTGTTCTCTTGATAGCGGAAAAGGAGGAGAAAGTAACTTCTCCGTCAAGAATGTTGTCCAGCGTACGTTTGAAGTTTAAATTCTTATCTAACAGATCGTATCTGAAACGAATATTACGAGCTTTTGACTTTGCGTGTAATACGTCCATGACCTGCTGAGCTGAGTATCCTTTTTGCGCTAGTGGTTGCATTCTCTATCCTCCTATTCTTTTGCTAAATTAGTAGCATCGTAGTGTGTCTTGGTGAAGTCGCAGCTCATAACGAAACCACTAATCTGTTTGTCTTTCATGTTGACCTTCTCAGTTGAAACGAACATTTTTCTTCCAGATCCATCTCTGTACAGGTAAACCTCACGCGCGTTCAATAAGTCACTAATCTGTTTAGCCTCGAACCAAGTGTCTACTTCCCACTCAATGCTCACCTCAGTAGTCTCGTTTTCACCGTATTCCCTTACTGGGTCTTTACGTCCAGCAAAGCGTTGTAATGCTGAGTCGACTTCTGTGGAGCTATCACGGTCAGTTACCATAGTCAAGAAATACAAATCAGATATTCTGTCAACATCTTGAATAATTGTATCGTTGAACTTATGAATGAACTGGAAAGGTGGACTCTCAGACTTGGTGTTATTAATTAAGTTCCATGCTACGAGTTTGTACTCATAAAGCGTCTGACTCGCTGGCGTATAGTCAAGGAAACCACCTTGTATACCATTTGGGCGCATGGGTTCAAAACCGATGGTTTGGTCGGTATAGGTTCCTTGTACGAGCATGTGGTTGGTAAAGTTAGCAACTGTATTGGCTGTTTGTTGTTTAAAATAGCAACGAATCGATGTGTTGTTACCAGCGTTAAAGTTGATACACTTCGCTGTCGTGTACGGCTTCATATTTACTGTCGCGTCTCTGTTGAAAATCCCTATATTTCCGTTGTGCCAGCAATAGAGCGTATAGTCTGTATTTGGCGTAACATTTACTTGGAAACATACTGCATCCGTTACTACGTTCGACTTATACGTCCAGTTATACTCACTCTCATACGTCGTGACGACATTGTTTGTCCCTCCGTTTGTATTACCTAGTAAGTTGCCTTGCGCTTTTGGTAATAAGTTTTTCGTTACGGAGCTGAGCATGGGATTGCCACCAAGGTACGTCCAATGAACATCGCCTGTAGGTGAGTACGCTCGCCGATATACGTCAATACGATTCGTAGTTACCGGGCTAGTGATTTTCACGTTCATACCACTCATTATATTATTCGCTTGCCCTAGCATAGGAGCATTGGCCACGTTCTCAACTAAGACTTTCATCCTCACCGTTCCAGCTGGCATAACCACAGAGGCGGTTGCTTCTAACAGATACGTCCCAGCGTTATAGAGTGGGTAGGACGCGCTTGCAAGTACCGTTCCGCTTGCGTCCTCCATAAGAATAGCTACTCGCACGCCCTTATTGTTACTGTAAGCTGTAAACGTATACGTTGAACCTACATGGAATGGAATCATGGAAGAATCCAAGTAAGCTCCAACGTTACAGTTCGTGCTACCACTCAAGCCAGTAGCATCAAATTTAAAAGAATTAGCTGTAAGAGGTGTCGTTTTTGTTGGGTGCATGCCCACTGACCAAGGCAATTGGAATGTAGATCCATCTTTTGTAAGAGGTGGCAAGTCAAACCCTAGTTCACCTTGATTGTATACGATGTTCGTTACCCCAGAGCCAGCCTCCTCAATACGCTGTATGATCGGCACTGCTGGTGCCGCAAAGTTTACGGAGAAATCAGTCGTGACAAAATTTGACCATACGCCACTTGAATTGACTCTCACTTGTATCTTGTAAGTTTCGTTGGTTGCTAGTGTGTAACCAAGTCGTACACTACGTTCAGTCGTTCCAGTCGTACTCCAAAGCGTTACGCCTCCAGAGTTCTTTAAAAATAATTCGAATTGCAATTGATCTATAGAAGTCCACTCAACCACCATAGTAGCTTGTGGATGAACTGTTGCATAAATTGGATAAACCATATTAGGAGCTGTACTAGGGTTAGCTGAAATAGCCAACTGCTCTGTCGACCAAGCGCTCTGTAAATTGAAATCATCCATAGTCTTAACTGACCACTCAAACATACCAGCTGGTACTGTGCTGGCTGGCATATTGTAGTACTGACTAGTGGAGTTAACAAATACAGTTGAACTCGGTATATAGTTCCAACTTCCTCTTGAGCTATCACTCGCTACTGTGCGCCACCTAAATTGATAACCCATCTGTATTGCTTTAGGATCTGCTTTCCAACTAAACGTATTAATAGCTGTACGGTCAATCGTAGCTCCAACTGCTGGTAATGAGTTAATAGGAGCTTTAAGAGGCATCTCGTGGAAGATAGTAAAGCGGTCTGAGTAGTTCCACTCAGAGTAAAACTCTCCGTCAAACGCTCGAATAGCTACTACAGCCTTTCTCGTCTGGTTTAAGTTGTACGTGTTAATCTTGTAGCTTGTAACTCCATTAGCGCCAACGTTGTTGTATGGCGTCCAAGTATAACTATTGTCATCTGAGATAGCTATATCGTACTTTAAAATGTTTGGATTTGGCTCGTTAGTTGGTGGAGTCCATCTTACTTCTAACTCTTGGTTAACTGTAACGCCAAACGTTGGGTAATCTAAACGAGGTCTCTGAGGTGGTACGTTCCAGTCTCCCTCAACTACCCAATATGCTCTGTAGGGATTCTCAATAGCACCCCAGCACTCACTAGCTGGCGTATTCATGTTGTTCCACATCGTAACCCCTTGGTACTTACCACTAATAAGATCGTCTCGAATGACTCCTGTAATATTATAATCTTGGTACTGGTTAACATCTGGAGTAAACTCCCAACCAGTAAGAGCCAAGTGATATGGCTTTGTTGCTGTAGTAGGACGACTTGAGAGCTGGTGCTTACCAACTAGGAAGTCTCCTCCATAGTAAAAATATAATCGCAAGTACACTTTTGCTGGAGTCTTGGAGGTCACAATTGCCTCACGGACTCCAGCTGGTGTACCTAAGAAAGAAATATAGCCTTGTTGAGAGCCCGCACGAATAGGAGAGTATCCTCCATTCCACCAGTTGTCTGACAGTCTATATTGTTCCATCCATTCTAAGGGGAACACCTTTTGTTCTATGGCCATGATGCTCTGACCTCCTTGTTATCTTTTTCTCATTACCTGCCTCAAGTCTTTCATGTAGTCTGGTGTACCAGTTTGGCTACCTACTGAGTCAATCACCTTAGAGTTGATACTATGCTCAAGCCTTTGTAGGCCCTTGCTATCAAGATCAACCGCACCCTCTACTGTTACAATGTGGTTAACTGTTACGGTTGGCTTGCCGCCAGTGAAAGCTCGTAGAGTCTCTCCTGCAAAGCCGTTTTCCATCTGGTCAGATACAGAGCTCATAGCTCCACCGATAGCTCTCGTCATTGGTTTCACTTGAGTTAATGCTGACTCATACCAAGTTGGGAAGAATGACTTACCAGACTTATCAAGATCGCTTAATGGTCCTTTTTTAGCTGGTGAGAATGGTAAGTAACTACGCACTTTTGCCATACCTTCAGATACTGCATCTACAGCTTTACCGATAGTACCCTTGATACCATCAACGAAAGCGTTAATTAAGCCCTTACCAGCGCTTAAGAATGAGCTACCAAAGTCCTTTATAGTGTTCCAACAGTTTTTAATACCGTTTGAGACAGTAGTTACCGCAGTTTGTAATCCGTTTCGGAATCCGTCAACAATGCCTCTTGTGATATTTCCTACAGTCGAGATGAACGAACTCACTGAGTTAGAGAATATTTGTTTAAGTCCACTAACAGCGGAGTTCCAAAGTGACTTAGCTGAGTTCCACAAGTTATTGAAACCGTTAATAATTCCAGTCTTGATGTTGTTAGCTATATTGACTACAGCGCTAATCATATTGTTAAAGACGCCCTTAACAAAGTTAATCCCAGTATTCCAAGCATTTTTCGCATCGTTCCACATGTTAGTGAAGTGGGTAGTTACCATCTCCTTAAGTTGCAATGCCTTTTGTACGACTTCCATGGCCAAATTGAGGAAGAATGCTTTTACTTGAGCAACACCTGTGTTCCAGATAGTTTGAGCTGTTGTCCACAAGTTATTGAACCAGTTAGAAACGTCGTTATAAATTGAGGTAGCTTTTGCTACCGCGTCATTCCAAAGTCCTGTAAAATAAGCTTTTGTAGCTTCGACTCCGGCATTCCAAGCTTGTTTGATACCCTCCCACATTTCAACCATCTTACCCCAAAGCTCTTGAGCTTTAACTTTGACAGTATCCCAGTTTTGCCATAATAGGACACCAACAGCTACTAGTGCAGCAATTAATCCAGCAACCCACATAATGGGATTAGCCAACAGAGTTGCATTGAATAGAGCTGTAGCAATTCTCATTGTTGTAGTAGTTGCTTGAGCGAGTTGCATTGCTTGTCGGAAACTACTAATAGCTGAGACAACCGTTGCGATAGTTGAGCCAATAGCTAACGCAGCTTTAAAAGCTACAAATCCAGCTATAACTGCTACAATAACCTGCTGAACTGTTTGCATGTTTTGATTTAGCCATGTGCCTGCTTGACTCACCAAATCAAGAGCTGTTTTAACAAGTCCACTGTTATTAGCCCACATTAGAAAATTACTAGCTAGTGTCAATATAGCTAACCCCAAAGGTGCTAACGCTGTACCTAACTTGACAAGTATGTTCCATAGTTGACCTATGATATTCAAAATAATTGGTACACTCGTTTGTACGAATGTGACGAATGACTGAAAGGCTGTTGAGCTCTGAAGTGTGGAAGTCCATTGAGCAAACTTAGCTGTTAGATCTACCATGCCATTTCCCATCTGCATACCCAAAGGAGTAAAAGCCATCATAATATTTCCAAAACCTTTTAGTATGTTCCCTGCCGATTGCATTACCATTTCGAACATTGGAACCGCAAAGGTGTTAATATGCTCGAAGAAAGCGTCAGCCTTACCAGACTCAATAGCACTATTCATTTGACCAATCATTCCAGCGAACGAGTTGCCGACTCCCTTCATAGCTGGGAACATTTTAGTCATAACATTGTCAGCCAATGTCATACCGTTAGCCATTAAAGTAAACGTAGTAGGACTCATTTCATCCTCCATGTCCTTCCACGTCAACTTAAAGTCACTCGTAGCTTGAACTGCTTTTCTTTCTTCCTCAGTTAAACTAGCAAGGTAGGTTTTCTGCTCAGCGAGTGCTTTGGAGCGCTCCTTTGCGTTACTAGCATTGTCTACCTTCTCTTGTAGCTTCTCTAGCTCACTAGTCTTTTCTACTACTCCAGTGATACTTGTCATAGCTAAAGCTCCAAATCCAGCAGCTGCTACACCAGCTGTACCAAAAAGAGCAACCGCACCACCAAGACCAGCAAGTAAGGCTGGAGTAGCAGCACTAGCTAAAGAGCCAATAGCTCCAATCTTCATACCTGTGTTGTTAACCTTGTCAGCTAGATTGTCAAGTACACCACTCGCCCGGTCGTTGGCATTGACGATAATGTCGATTATACTTGCCATAGATTATCTCCCTCCTCCCGTACCGTGCTTTTTAACAGTTTGAGCTCGTCGCACTTTCTTATTAGCTTTTGCCTCATGTTCGCTTATCGTGTTATGAACTATCAAGAGCTCCTGTATGTCCTTGTAATCTTGACGGTCAATCTCGTCTGGCAATTTACTGAACGTTTTACAAAGCTCATACATTAAAAGAGCTTGAGGTGGATTCTCAACTTTCCGTCCCTCAAGCATCTTTTTAGTAGCTCTTTCTATTTCTTTTTTTTATCTTCTGGCACTCCCGCATCAATCTTAGAGTGGACAGCTTGAATAATCTCACCTACAAAGTCTGGATCAAGTTCATTGTCGAACGTATCAAGCGTAATAGGTAATTTTTCGCCTTCGTTGTTTGTTAGCTCCCAGTCAGTAATTGAGTTTACAACTTGAAGTGTCATTGCAAGTGATACATCGTTTTTGATTGGGCGTCCCATTTTATCAAAAGTAGTAGCTTGTTCAGCAATTTTACGTGATTCACCATAACCTAATTTTTTATAGTGAATTTTCGCTCCATGTAATATTATGAATTTTTCTTCTTTATTACGTAACCAAGGTTTATTTGACATTATAATTTCCTACTTTCATATAGTTTTATTTTAAAAGGCGACTAGCCCCTCAGTTTATTAAGCAAATAAGTTGTTAATTACGTCTTTAGCAACTACTGAGATATCAGTGAAAACTGCTTCAAGTTCTTGCTCTGTTACGTCCTCAGCACCAGCGCCAATAGCGTTAGTATCGTATTTACCACCAGTAAGCGTAATAGTAATTGAGTTTTTTGGCTCGCCAATATCCTGTAATTTCAACTCAACTGCTATATCTGCACCGCTTTGGAATAAATCCCAATGTGTTTTATCTAAGTAGTCCATTGTCATACTTAAAGCAAGATCAAGAGGTCCTTCTTGAATCTTCCCAGCTGTATCTTTACCGTTGACATAGAAGCGACGCTCTAAATTATTACTAATCTCAAGTTCAAACTCGGAGATATTGGATACAGTGGCATTATTTACTTTCACAGTACCCTCGTAGAACATGTAATAATTATTCAACTCAGCTGTAACTGCTGACGCTGTGCCAGTAGTATCAACGTTTAAGAAAAGCATGTCTCCTTCGATTTCAACCGCTTCCTCAGCTGCTGCTGTGAGAGTCAATGTATCAACTTTACCGCCAAGATAGTTGCGCAATAGCGAGCCACTCGCAATATTATGCTGGAAAGTGAAGCTTGGAAGAACTTCTCCTTTGCCTACTGGAGTAAGTGTGTGTGTATAGCCAGCTGTAGCATCTCCCGTCTTTACTTCTTTACCAAGAGCCATCAAGATTGGTCGAGCGTTTTGTAGTACGCCTCCAAAGCTTGCGTCGAACTCTTTAGCATTTGTACGTAATTTCATTGGAGTACGCTGTCCTAGACCTTTACGTTGGTCAACATTGAAATTCTCTTCCGGCTCAAAACTTTCAAGAATCGTAAGCCACGAGAAAGCAGCTGCTTTTGTACCCGCTGTGGTTTCCTTACCAACTACAACTGTGTGGTCAAATCCGTGTGGCATTATTCACCAGCCTCCTTTACTTCCTCAAATCCGACCGCTTTAAGGTCCTTTATAAGTTGTTTCTCTTTTTTGTCTACCTCAATGGTTTCCCCGGCTTTGACTAGTTGATCAAACGGTTGAATGACTTTAAGGTCAAAATTGAAAGGGTTTTTGAGCTTCATGTTATACCTCCTTTGGTATTGGTTTCGAGCGGATCAAAACTGGAAGTCTTGCACCTTGTAGAAAATTAGCTTCTCCAGTTTCAACCTGGCCAAATTCAGCCTCGTCATCTATGGAAAGATACGCTACAGTACCACCAAGAGTTTTATCGCTCTCAATGATTTTCTCTACAACGTTCAAGAGCTCAATACATTCTTCCTCAGCGTCTTCAGCATCAAGTATGTTTGAATACACCCAAACCAATATAGTAAACTCCACCTCTGAAACTCCAAGTCCTTTTTTGACTTTTCTGCGTTTCTGTAGCTCAAAAGCAAGAGATGGAAAGAATGCTATATTTTGATAGTGTACTTTGTGAACGTCTGCTTTGATCGACTGAGTAGTCAGACCAGCAACTAATTGGTCATACAATGCATTTTTGATTGTTAGGTATAGACCCATTAGTCTACCAACTCCTCTATATAATCCTGAAAGATACGTTTAATCATGGATTCATCTTGAGTATCGAAGTATAAAAATTTACGAGCTGGCACATAACCAAACTTCGTGCGACCTCCAAAGTTATGAAGTTTCGCTTTTGGTAAAGCTGTACCAAAATGCATTTCCAGTTTATCAATACGTTTGACAGCTCCACCTGTTACGCTCATTTTTAACTGTCCTGTATCATTCAGTGGTTTTCCGCCTGCTCGGTTCGGATGCCATTTGATAGTATTCTCGCTTAACGGAACCCAAGGCTCTGCCCTAAAACGATTTCCCACAGAGCGCTCCATATAGGTAGCTGAACGAGTCATTGGCGTCCTCAAATCTTTTAAACGATTGGCTATATTTCTAAGTCGCAAATCAGTTCCGTTAAGTCTTACAGTTACTCTGTAGTCTACTCCTGGCATAACCTACCACTCCGTATCCAAGTCAAATACAGGATCTCTGTTGTTTGTAGTAGCGAAGCCAGAGTTTTTTCCGTTTAGAGTCGGTACTCCAATGTCCATATCACCAGCAATAATTTCAGTTATTGTATTCTTAATCTCAACAAACTTGTCAGCAACCTTTTCATCTAAATTTGGCTTTTGGGAAGAATACAACCATTTTTCTAAGTAGTAACCAGCCAAATCAGTAGCTAGTTCCTTTATCATTGGTGGTACTGGGTTAAATGGAACAGCATACAAACTCCCTAGTCTAGCATCAAGGTAAACAGTAGCTTTCTCACAAAAGACCTGTATTTCTGGGGCAGTGATATTTGGAGATAAACTCCTTACAGTTGTTCTAATATCTGTAGGCGTTGTGTATGCCATTCTGTCAGCCTCCCTTATTTATCTTCTTTCTTTTGATCTGTGCTTTTCTTTGCATTACTACGAGATTCTTTTACTTCTTCGGCATAGCCAACTTTAATAAGGTGTTCTCCTGTCGAGTCTTCCACATCGATCACTTCACCTTCTGGTCGATTGAATAGCAGTACGTGAGGTACAAGAGTTTTAATCTTCATAGTTTCACCTCCATGTAAAATAAAAAAGATAAGAAACTAAAATGTCCCTTATCTCCGAGTTTTATTAAGCTTTTACTGTTTTTAATAGGTATGATGCTTTAGGGTCCGTTAAGTAGGCTTGAGTAAAGCGAGTAGCTCGTGCAACAGTTCTCATATTTCCATCTTCGTTATACGTACCAGTACGTAAGCCTTCAGCGTCAGCAATATCACCGATGATTTTCTTTTGTAAAACTAATGCGTCTCCATCCTTGAAATTTTCATCTTGAATAATCGAAAGACCCATAAAATCACCAATATATCCACGTAATAAAGAAACATCAGTATTATTTTCGCGTAAAGCATCACGCACATCTTTTGTTTTTAGTAACATAGAACCAACACGGGGATTGACTACAAGTGTATCAAATGAATATCCATAATCTGCACCAGCTGTTTTAGCATCAACTAACTCATTGATTACATTAGTAGCTGTATTCCAACCACCAGAAGTTGCACCTTGAATCCCACCGCCGATATTATATTTATTTGTTGCTACATCATACGCCATAGTATCAACCATTTTTTTGACATTAACAGCTAATTTCCGAATACCGCGTTCAAAGATTCCATCAGGACCCCATTTTTGCATTTCATAAGTAAAGATAGCTTCAAGACCATATTTTTTGATCATCGCTGTCTTTTCCTCTTCATTCAATCCAATACGCTGGAAAGTAGAGCCTTCTCCTACTTCTGGTACTCCGTCATAAGCTTGACGATCTTTTGAATCTTTATCGGCATCCTGTAAATATTTAATTGCTAAAGCATCAACTGTGGATGCTGTAAATAATTGATCAGCAACAAATTGGTGACCAATCAATGCTCTAACACGTTTATCAATAAATTCTTTCTTTAACAGTGGATGTTGTCCTAAAATAATATCAGCCATTTATATGACCCCCTTGTTTATAAAATTATTAGCCTAACGCTACAACAAATTTGTTTCCGGAAGAAGCACCTGTTAGTGCCATACCAACTACTTGTTTTTCTTCATCGGCTACGTATGTTGCTGTAGCTACTTGTTTTACTGCTTGTCCATTTGCACCGGCTTTTACTTTGTCGCCAACTGCAATAGTTCCACCTGCTGTTAAGTAAACTAGTGGTTTTAGAAGAACAACTGTCACAACATCTCCTTTATCCCCTTGATAACCAACATTAACGCCATCTACTCCAACCGTTCCAGAGTAAACTACCCCAACAACCTTTTTGGAGTCAGCACTAGCGCGTTGCACTTCAAAATCCCCTGTGATTTCAGCAAGTTCACCAACTTTAATGACTTGTCCAGCTTTAACTTTAAAAGTGTGTCCAGCATCTTCTGGAATACGATATTCAACTCTGTTTCTCATAGAATCCAACCTCCTCTTTATCTAGTTTTATAAGCTTGAACCGAATTTAGCTTCGTGTTCTTCATAGAATTTATCAAACTCTTTTTGCTCTTGAGTTCGTTTGTCTGGATCGCCTTCTCTAGCAACTTCCCCTTGTTCTTGGAAGTCAATTTGTGTAGCGTTTTTCATAAATTCATCGAACATTTGAGTTTGTTCTTCAGAAAATGAAGATAATAGATTTTTCAATGAAGCAGCTTGAGCTGGCACAATTTTGCTCTCTTCTTGGAATTTCTCAATTTTTGAATTGATTTTTCCTTCTGAGAATGATTGATTTTGAGCTTGCAGTTGTTTCATTTGTTCTTCTAATTGTTTATATTGTTCTTGCAACTGTGCAAAATTTTGTGGCTGCTGATTGTTTTGTCCTGGCATAGGTTCAACCCCCTTATTTTCATCAATCTCTGAACTATAGCCATTTTCACTGAATAAACGCGCTGATTTCACTTGAGGAAACGCAACTAAAGAGACCTCTCTTAATTTATGAGGCCTAATAGTGTCATCCTCTTCGTTGTACTGGATATAAAATGAGATAGAAAGTTTTTTCATTAATCCTTTTTCGATACGTTCTTTTGTGGAGTCGTCAATAATACGAACTTTACCTAATAATTTATCGCCTTCCACACTTACTTCTTCAAGATATCCAACAGTGTCACGAACACTATTAGAATGGTCAAGTTGAATTGGTATCTCTTCGGTAACATCAAAGTTATTGGCTAATGTATTTAGGTCTTCCACAGTGTACTCAGTTCCTCGATGAATACCAGTAGAGAACAATTCCGCTTCTTTGATGAGATCTTCACCTTCGCCACCTTCTGAAAATGACTTTGTAAGTTTCCCTTCATAAAACAATTTTTTTACTTTACTCATTTTGTTCACCTCCTAATATTTATTTGAGGAGCTCAGACCTAATTAAATACGCCCCAATTGTAAGCACCTAATTAATATGGAGGTATTCACAATTGGAGCGTATTTTTCGCAAAATTAATAACCCATTCTCAAAATGAGATGGGCTTTAATCCTGCTTAGGTCTAACGAGTGGTTCTCCATTAGTACCATTTAGTAATCTAGGTAGGGGAGCTGTAAAATCAAATCCTTTTTCTGGCTTCATGGAGATATCAAAATTATCTTCCCACTCCTCAAATTTTGAAACAGGTAGCCAAGTAGCACGACATTTAAAATGATTAGGTGGCGTATACTCAGCGATTACTGATGCATTATCAATGGAAATAATCATTCCATCCAAATACCTACATATTTCAGTAGTTCGTCTATCCACAATAGAATCATACTGTAGAGCGACTATGAAACCTTGGTTTTCTGGTGACATATAACGAGCAAGACGTCCCGCATTGTACATCTTGCCATTTTCTGTTCTAGCTATTGTTTCAGCGTGATTTTGGCTTAGCCATCTCTCAGAACATTCCCTAATGAGCTGAATAAGATCTTTTATTGCTGTTCCGGAAGTTAATCCTTGCATTAATACTTCTCGGATCGCATCGATCACTGTAGCTTCTGTGATAGCTGTGATTTCAAGTGAATAATTTTCCAAAAACACTTGAGCTTCTGGAGGAAATACAACCTCATAAGCGTAATGACCTGTTACTTGTTCAAAAATATCTTCTGAAAAGGAATATGCCCCCTGTAATTTCTCCAATTCAGAATGTGCTCGTAAAACTCCAGCTTCCACAGATGTTTTTATTAACTTAGTAATTAATTTTTTGTATTCCTTATGAGATGGCATTTGTAACGTTGCTAAAAGACCTGCAACTTCGTCAAAATCACCTTGTTGATGTGCTTTTTGTAGCTCTGGAATTAATTTTTTCGTTCGTTCCATAAGTTGTTCTTGACGTTTTTTGTTTAGCTTCTGAGATTCAGTAAGGAAGGCTGATTCGATTTCTTCCATATCCTTGAGGATTAACTTTGTGTTAAGTCTTTTTCGTCTCTCGCCATATGTTACATGCTTCCTTGGAAACATCTCAGAAGCTTTTACTTTCCCTCTGTCGCTTTTGCTCCTGGATCTTCTTTTGCTTTATTTAACGCACTTTGTAAAATTTTATTTTCCTGAATTTCCTTTTTCGCTTCTTCACTAATGGCTGGCATACCAAGTTCTTCGCGAATCCAGTCTTCAGATGGTGCAATCACTTCTTTATCAATCATCATTTGGAATACACGAGCCATTTTTTCGGTATCCTTATCAGCTAATGGCTTGAATTGAAAAGAAGGATATCGTTTTACATTAGGGAAATTCAAATCTATTAATGGTCTAATAATTTCTTCCTCAATTAATGACTTTAAATCCCTCTGAAGTGACTCCAAACGAATCATAAAGATATCAAATTGAATACCTGAATGCGCGAAACTACTAGACTGTCCTCGTGACAATCCAAGTAGTGGAGGTGGAACCAACATTGACTCCATAATTTTACGATCATGATGCTCGATATAACCTATAAAATCAGCATTGCTACCTTGTACCGCCTTGATAGAGTCTCCGCCAGAGATTGCTAGGCCTGTCATGCCATTAATTCTTCTCAATAAACTCTCCATTTTGTCAACATCGCCAGCGTCCTGTACAGTACCAACTAAAAGTGGTGTTCCATAGCGCTCATATGCGATATTAGCAAATCGATACAGTTTGTCTTTTATGAGCCAGTGCTTATAAGCTGTCCTTAACATGGAGTTGCCATATAAATTGCCGAATTTTTTATCGTAAGTATACCAACACACTTTATTGGCGGGTATTTTAATTTCTTTTGTACCAATAGTCTGCTTAATATATTGGATATCTCCAAAACCATTCGTTTTAACACTGATTCTATGTGGATCTAGCGTTTTTAACTTTTTGAGTCTAATTTGGCCATTTTGATACTCAAATACCTTTTCTGTACAACTATACCCGTAATCAATAGCTGAGAGTATTTCCCTGATATAATCTTCCATATTCCCTTGTATTGATTCGAAGTTTTCAAGTATGAATTCAGCATAATTACGAGTTTCTTCATCATCTCCAGTAACAGTGAATCCTTTCGCTGTACTAGAAAGTTTAATCATTTCAGAACCAGCCTTAACCTGTCCATCAGTCAACATTCTGTCATACACATCAAGACTAAAATCAGATGGGTTAAAATCTGTTTCTTCAGACCTCTCGTAAGTATCATCCTTATAAAGACCTATTTCACGTGCTAATTCAAGTAGTTCTTTTTCTTGCCTCTTTTGAGCATAATTCCAAGGTATCTTTTCACGTAAAGCTGTAAAAATCCCCATTTTTCCACCTCCTTACATTAAAAATAATCACCATTCTGGTAAGTCGTCATTGTCTCCAAACAATTTGTCCATCGATATATCTTCTCGTTCTACTCCAGCCCATTCAAATCGGTTTATGAGTTCATGAATACCTTCCCTTACATAATTCAAACTGTGGAAGGCATCATCTGGCGTTCTGTGGTCGTATCGTTTTGTCCCTGTAGAAGTAGTGGACTCAGTGAATATCTTTTCAATAGCTGTATAATGATCAAAAAAGAACTCGACTTTATCGGGTTCTTTGTAAGGTATAACTATTTGTTTTTTGTGGAACATATCGATAAGCTTGTCCATCGAAAAAGTACGATCAACTTGTAATGTAGAGTTGTTGAATCCTTTGTACTCACGTTTCCGTGGGTCGTTAGCATACGTTACGTAGCGGCAGCTAATAGCATTACGGCCATAAATGCCATATAGTTTCTGAGACTCATAGCTACCATAACCAATGTCACCCACTATTTTTTCGACGTTGAATCGTCCATGTAGCTTACACAAATGTTCAATAAGCTGGTCATGATGGTTACGCTTATCTGTTTTGTCAGGAAGCCAACTTTCTAAATAAACGATATATATTTTACCGTTATAGTTGTGTCCAATTGTTATGATTGTTTTGGATTTCTCTCCACTACCATAGTCAATTCCCATTACTGTTGGGAAATCAGATTGCTCCTTTAAAAGTAGTGTTTTATCAGTACAAGCAAGTACATCCTCAAGTGTAATCGGTTGTTCTTCACCCGAATAAAACCCACCAAGTACCTCATTGTGGAATGTCATGGTATCCATTGTGAGGTAGTCCCGCCATATTTGATTGGCCGAAATCCAAGTCATATTAAGCTGATTGAACAAATAACCACTATACATTTTGTTACCTGGTCGAGTCGCAACCCAATGACCATTTTCGCGGTCCAATTCTTCATTACACTTCAAGCAACCAAAATATCTACGTTCTGTTTCTTCTCCCTCATCTTGAACCATAATATTTTTCATCGTCATGAATTGGTTATGTCCACAGTTGCAGCAGCAGACGTTCCATTTCTTTTGATCTGATTGACTCCAAAGTACTCTGTCATAATAAGAACCTTTTTGTTTTGGTGTGCCAGTATAGAAACACTTACCATTTAGCTCTGTTTTAGGATCCTTAATTTCTGAGTGAGAAACAGATTTTTCAATCGATTCAATAGCTGTTTGTGTAATATCCTGAACTTCATCAAAAAATACCATATCACCAGGTATACCACGTAAAGCATCCCCATCAGCCCATGCACTACCAAAATAGTAAACTGTAGAGTTAAGCAATCGTATACGAGTTTTGGCATCACCTTTCGGGTCTACCATTCCCTCAAGTATCCCTTGATTACTCGCTTTAATAGAAGATCGAAAGCGATCATTTACAAAACGAGTTGTTTGCTCTTGTCGTGGAGCTGTGTAGGTAATCGTTGTATGAGCTCGTTGATAACCAGAAAATTTCATAACACGGTCAACAGTCTCAGATTTTTCCACCTGACGTCCTGCAACTATTACAATTCGAGGGTGAGGATCTCTATACACATCATATAAATGTCCTCTATGTTCAAATCGAAATGGTTTCCCTTTTACAGTTCCAGTTGTTTCCGTAAAACCGATAGGGTCCTTCATAATATTTCTCATGTGCTTTAATTGTTCAGCTGTTACATTCATTTTTACCCCTTCCAGGATTAAATTTGTGGTATATTAACATTGAACTACTCACCACTTAATATCCTTACGGACTGTTTGAAGTGGTGAGTAGTTCAATTTTACGCAGTGTCTCGCATTACTATCAGAACGAAGACGAGAAAAAAACGCTATAGAAAAATTTCTTAAAGCGAAAAAATTTTTTTAGTAAATTTATAGTTTCTGTAAATGTCACCATGCGAGCGGAAAAGCCCCCCCTGGTCTCATAATTTTTCGCTTTCTCTTTCCCTCAATGAAAATCGTTGTAACCGATACGGTCACTACCTATAACATTGATTATGTTAACTAGAAGAACATAACAAAAAACCTCGAACTCCTTGCGGCTCTAAGGTTCAACCCACTTCATACCTTTACTTGTATAAAACTATATCATTTCATGTATGCATAAGTAATGTATAACGATGCATTCAATACCAATAACAAAAGGATTCATGCACTTGTTTATGCATTATTTTATACACTGTCACCCATATCGAATAACATGTTAAGGTTGACTCCTTTGTCGTTATCTTTATGCTCTTTACTTACATTAAACTTACGATCAAACCCGAGCGCTTGCATGTAACGTAAGAACTTCGTGTCATAGTCATTGTAGCTGTTGCTCTCGTCTACCTGTTCGCCAGCCTCAGCTATTTCCTTACGTTGGTTGAGTATGAAGTTACGTAACGCTCGGTCTAATAGCATGAGGTTCGCTAGGTCTAGTTCATAGTTTTCCTCATACTGTTGTACCATTGAACCATAAAACAATCTCTCTTCATCAGTCATAACAAAGCGAGCATATAAACCGTATATCATGTTAGCCTGTGGAGATAAGTTAGCTAAAGCTCTCTCTTTCCCTTCTTCTGTAATAGGACCAGTTGAAAGCCCTCCGTGATTCGCACATCGAGCAGCGCTCTCAACAGGTTCTTTCGTACATATCTTTCCATTCGCATTGATAGCTCCACAAATAATTTTTACATCTTTAAGTTGCTTTCTCAGAAACTCAGCCTTCTTTTTACGGGCTGTGTCATAAGACATATCGTTAATCTCATTCGCAACCGTAAGAGCATCGTTCTTCAGTCGCTGAATAAGCATTTTCTCATGTTGTTTCATAAAAAACACCTCCTCAAATTTGAGTTCTGTATTTCCAATTTGGAAGGTCGAGCGCATCGAGGGGAGGGTAAATTACTCCCTTCCTTACTCTCCTCTCCATCTATTCGCTCTATAACAAGTATGAGCGCATTTCCAGTAACATGTATGGTTTCGTATCAAAGTGAATTCTATTGGCTGTCACATGTAAAATTTCAATTGTTCGATGTAGGAACAGCAAAAAAGCATCCCGAGTGTGGATGCTTCGTTTTACTTATTCACCCGCCTGGCCGAATGTCTCTCATCATTTCAGCCCCCTGGTTTGATTTCTCTCATGTTTGTTCAACCTCCTGGCTTAATTGTTTGCATATCAAAGCTCTCCCTACTTCTTTGTGATAAAAACATATTCTATTCAACATTACAATTCTTAACTTTAATGTTTCTCTTTTACTAATTTCGCTATCTTCGTTTCTGTTCCAAATACTCTTTTATTCAGTACTTCAATCGCTGTTTCTTTGTCGGAAACCGTATCATAAATCTTAGTAAAATTATCATCCGTTTCTATACGATGAGCCGTAAGCTGTTTTTTCATATCTGTTACATCTTCTCTCAACGATGCAATTTCTCCATTCGCAACATCCAACTTAGATTCTACTTTTTCTAATCTTTGATTCACATCTTGTAACTGTTGATTTAATCCATTAAATCCTTCTTGCATCATTTTCATTAGCATATCTAACTTCTCTTCCAATACAATTCCTCCTCCACACGATCTTTTATATGTATCATTGTAGCACGTCCTAATTTAGGATGAATAGGAACAAATTCTGCATAAAAATGATTCCTAAACTTCCCAACACAAAAAGAGCACCCGTATAAGGGATGCTCTCAAGTTTCGTCCTGGTATAGAAAGGAGTTCTTATAATTGAAAAAACCTGTTGAAGGGTTGTACTTCACTATATGCTTGTCTTTATGAAAGTGATACGGAAAAAACACCCGTTTTCACGAGTGCTTTCGAATAGAAAGGTAACGATCATGCCTCATTCTATTTACTCTACTATATGCATGTCCACTTTAAACGGTGCATGGGAAAAGAGCACCTGTGCCAGGGTGCCCTTTAGAAAGGTTTGAACTTATGAACATGAAATAAGGTGCTCAGGCTTATCTCACACCACACCATATGCATATATGATAAGACTTGTTACAATTTTCATTTTTTTACCTGGTTGCCTATTGATCCTATGCATGCTTTCCCTACTTATTCATACAATATGTTATCCTTGTCTGAAAGGAGATTCTTATGAATTATAATTTTAAATACTCTACTTGTAATCCAAAACGGCCTCTTTCCATTATTTTTCCTACCCATCAATCTGTTCGAAATGTCATGTATCATACGATTGCAAAACCAGATCAATTTGTGTACACAAACACCGATGGGATTTCAGCCTATAATAGCTCTCCTATCTTATCCCCGAACACTGTTTCTTATATCAACTTATTTGTAAATGGGGTCATTCAGCCTTTAAATATGTACAACGTAGAAACAGGAAAACTCACCTTATTATCTGAAACATCTCCTCTTCCTGGAACACCAATTACCCTTCAATTTCTTACGTTGTATTAATATTCACAATACAGAAAGACTCACATATATTGTAAGGAGGACAACTTTTTTAGAATAGGAGGTCATACCATGGCTTTACAGCTCATGAAAATTGCTGCTACAGGATCTACTGTAACTACGACTGATCCAGATGATTCTCGCTTTTTTTATGTTACTACAGCCCCTACGACAGCTGGAAATACCTTAACAATTGACGCAGCTAGCTTTTTTGACGACAATGGTACCGCCGTTACTACTTTACCAACCTTAGCTACAAACAATAGTTATTTTAATGTATATGTCAATGGCGTGTTGCAAATGGAAGGTATTTCCGAGTATACGCCAGGTGCTACAGGCGTCGGTTCCTTAGCAATTACCGTTCCAGTCGGATCAGGAACCATTTTAACAGATACACCTGTTGTACTAGAAATTGTACAATTCACTCCTACTTCAAATACGACTGTTGTAACATAAGACAAGGGCCTTTTTTACAGGCCCTTTTTTCGTTTCAGACAGTTTTCCCAGATAGGTTTGAATGGTTTGCAACTCATAATATACAATATGCCTGTTTTCTTGTTTGTGTTCTTATTTATAAACAGTACGGTACGTGATATTTCAATTTCCCCACACAAATAAAAGAACAGCCTGCTATATGCTGCCCTTCCATTACTTCTCTATGTTATCATAATACTTCATTTTTTGAGGCCAAAAGTGACATGATAGTGACATCTTTTATCTTTCTCCCAGTCTTTCCGCGATTGCGTACACAATTCCATCTCTCCAACGTAAAGCTGTTCGTTTGGTGATGTGCAGCTCTTCTGCGATTCCGTCCCATGTCTTACATTGGGGTTTCGTCCAGTATTTTAATTTGACCAGTCTTTGTTTCTCTGGTTCTAACAATACATACACATGTTCAATCGTATCCGCTAATTCTTCTAGGCGTTTGAGTTTTTTATGTACTGTTAACTTGGTTCCGATGCGTTCCGTCGGACGATCTGGGACATTCCTTCTTCCGCCTCCGGTATTCTCATCATCATGTGGAGAACAGAATATCAGATTCTTTCGTAAGAATGCAATTTCACGCAATGTATCGCCGTAACCATATAATTCACTCTCGATATATTTAAAAGTCGCGCCTTTGAGTTTCCCTGTTGGGCTTTCTATCATCGAATCCCTCCCGTCCACACTTCATGCTTGTATGATAAAATCTCTTTATTCGCTCCTAAAATCCTTTGTCATCAATTTTAAGCTTTTAGATACCTATGGTATTCAGAAAGGATTTAAAATTGAATTTGATCGGTTTCTGTGAGTGTTTTTAAATTATGGAGTCAGGTACATGATGTACCTAACCATTTAGTATACTTTCATTGATTTTCTCTATTAACTCCTCTAATTCAGCTGCCGTTTCTAAATCCGCTGTATTATCTGCAATCTCCTGCAATTTTGTAGATAGTGCCAATAAGAAATCTGTAGACGCTGGCATTGTTCATTCCTCCCTGCATAAAATTCTAATTTTGATTCATACTATCCATAGGCTGGTGGATAGCCTAAAACCATTAAGAGCTGAGACCTGATTTAATTAAACTCCTTCCATCAACTGAGCAGTTAGCTTTTTTGCTAGCTGCTTTGTTATGTTGTATACATGTATATAATTTGGACATACTAGACCTATACCAATTTGTTTTTGTTATTGTTATCAACTCATTTTTCCTCGTTGGAACTCTTATATAAGAGTTCTTTTCTTTGCACAAGTTACATACTCATTTCCTCATGCATATGGTATACCACGTACTCTTTACAATAAGAGTCTTGGTCAAGGGCATCTCTGCGTAGAT
>NZ_JBMDKC010000082.1:0-25270 GCF_057809515.1 Bacillus sp. FG16 | reverse complement strand
TTTTATCAAGCTGCCTAATGAAATAACCGTGTCTAACTTTTAGGGGTCACTTCAACTGCTCATGTAAAAAAATCGGAGAAAGATAACAATGTATCTACAGTATTAACGGAATATTGGATTTTATTCAGGGGAGGAAGAGAAAAATGAAATACCATGAGTTATTTAATACATTAAAACCGAAACAAGTAGCAAAAAGAGAATTCCAAGAAGAATTTTCATGTAACGACAGAATCATAGCTATTTTCTTTGATGGAGAACATTATGGTTATTTAACAGACGAATTAGATATTGAATATGGCGTTATTGTATGCAATAACATGGTACATGAATCTGAATGGGAATTAACAGAAGAATACAATGAACATTTGAAATGTATTTTCGAATAAAATAATCCTTTTATAAAAAAGGTGATGAAAAATAAAAAAGCAGCTAGCAAAAGCTAACTGCTCGGCCCCTATATAAAAAAATGATGCTAAGTGTAAGGTTGATTCGTGACAAATGGGGGCCTATGTCTATTATTAACGAAACATTGAATTTTATTCAAGGAGGAACGGATATGAAATACTTTGAGTTTGATAAACATGAATATTATGCGTTAATTGTGGTGGATGGAGATGCAGATAAAGCAATTGAAGTATATGTAGAAAATGTTGGAGGTGATAGTGTAGAACAGGTTAGAGAAGAAGGGCTTCCTTCAGAAATTACTAGAGAACAAGCTCGCAAGATATTTACAAACGCACTAAATGCAATATGTTCAACTGAGAAAAAACATACATGGGAAGAAGAGTTTAATGAATATAAAGATGCTCCAATTATAATCGACGGTTCATTAATGTAAAAGAGCAGCTAGCAAAAGCTAACTGCTCCACAGAAAAACATTAAGAAGGAAGTTCAGAACTCAAATGTATTTATAGTATGGACATAATTTGATGATTTATTCAGAAAAAATTATAAAGAGCAACCATTTAGGTTGCTCTACAGATAGGAGGTAACCCAGTGAATAAAATGAACACGTTAAAAATGTATGTAACAAATAGAAAAATAAGAACAAAAAAGCAGCTAACAAAAGCTAACTGCTTTGGTGAATAAGAAGAACACAATGGTTATTCTTATTCAACCTTGGTGTATTTATATTGTTAACAATTTTTGGGGATTTATTTAAAAAAAGAGCAGCTAGTACAAACTAGCCGCCAAGCCCTCGGGTATGAAGGGAAGTTAGAAACTGTATTTACATTATTGACGAAATATTGGGTTTTATTCAGGTAGTAGAAATAGTATATGTACAAAATGTCGACGGAATTAGATATAAAATAGCAGAGTTGCAGCGTAGCAAGATAAAACTGAAATGACAGAAAATAGGTTTTTAAGTTTCCGGCGTTCTTGTTCATTCTGGGTAACAAACGAAATATATTTTCGTATTCCAAATGTTAGTATCCAAACGCCAAATGTTAATCCAACTATCCCAACGAAAAACTGAGGGTTTGGAAATGAAGTATGATTCATAGCAGATAAAAGTAAAATTTTAATGGATAAATAACAAAATGTTGTTAAAAGAGAGCAATATATGATGGCGATAATCCATTTATTTATAATAGTGACCTCCTTTTATGTAAGTTGAAACTAGTATATCATGAGGAACTTTTAATTGTATGTAATGAAAAAACTGAACAAAATAATCATTTTGGCAGAAGGGAGTATCTAATGCTATGAAACCCGTAAAAGCGAAATGTGAAGTATGTGAGCACGTGTTTCGTGTCCAGAGGCTCGTAGCGCGAATATCAAACCGTGTGGACAAGCACTATTTCATTTGTCCAAGCTGTAAAACAGAATTTGTAAGTTATTATTCGAACCGTGAAATGAGACAGTTGCAGAAAGAAATTTCGAAATTATACAACGGTTTCCGTAAATGTTATTCAAAAGAACAGGCAGAAGTGATTCAGGCAAAAATCGATAAAAAGGATTTAGAGTTTAAGTGGTTACGAGATAAATTACGAACGGAAATTGAAAATGATTTACCAAAATAAAGGGGGATAAAGTTATATGACTATACCTAAACAATTAATGATTGGTAGCGTTCCGTACGATGTGGAAGTCGTAAAAGGATGGCTTGAAGAAAGAGAAAACGGAGAAGTAAGAATTGCTGAAGTAACGGATCACGAACAACAAATCAAGATTTCGAACAACGTGGTTCATCTGTGTAATATTCATTGGTTTGGCGAGTGTTATAGAAACAAATAAGAAGTAAGGAAAAGGAGCTGAAGAAAAATGAAATCAACAGGTATCATTCGTAACATCGACCCACTAGGACGAATTGTAGTTCCAATGGAATTACGCCGTACATTAGGTATCCAGGTAAAGGATCCGATGGAGATTTTCGTAGATGGTGAATTTATTATTCTACAAAAATATAATATTAATAAATCTTGCCAAATTACAGGAGAGGTTTCAGAAGAAAATATTGAACTAGCTGGCGGTAAACTCGTGCTAAGTCCTGAAGGGGTTGATCAGGTATTAGCAGAACTCGAAGCAAGTTTGAAGGGGGGATAAAATGAGCGAACCTAATAAGCAATATACAAATATCGAACTGGAAATGATTTTGGATAACTTTGTAAAGGCGTTACCTATGCAAATGCGTATGCAGCGTGAAATGTCTAAAATATATAAAGCACGTTTCGATGCACTTGTTTCAGAAGGTTTTACGGAACAACAAGCTCTAGAAATCGTGAAATCACGTGGTATAGAGTGAAAGGTTCCGAAGCGATCTTACGAGCGATGCACCAGGTAGGAGGAGAAATTCCAGCTACGCAGTTCGATACGTGGCTGGGACAACTCTCTCAGTTAGGACTACTGGAGCAAGTCACGAAAGATGATAAGCATGTTTATTATTACCGGCTTACGGATAACGCAAGACAGTTTTTAGCGAAGAAGGGTGTGGTGTAACTATATTACTTAGTGTTAGTAGTATATGCTTTCTTCATTTGGGGCAAGTGGATGCTACTTTAAAGAGTAGACAAGAAATGTTTAAAAGCATGACGCATTTCTGTGACGTTTGCAAATCGTTCCTCAATTTTAATAGAAGTTCCTGTTTTAATAAAAGTTCGAAACTCATCATTTGTAAAAGAGTCCATTTTTGTCTTACCTGTAATTATGAAATATATCAGCCTGGTTAATGCATAAATTTCGTGCCTAATCTCATAATTTGCAAACCCAGTTACTCCGAGGTATGGATCATTAAAAATACCTTTTATTTCGGTATTTAGGTTAGTTAAATAGCTTTGTTCTAATTTTACTAGTCCAAAATCTGAAACTTTAATAATTTCTGTACCATCGTAAATTTTTATTAGTATATTTGTAGGGCTTATATCCCTATGTAATACTTTTTTACTATGAATGTATATAAAGGCTTTAAAAATTTGCTGAATTAGGTTTATTCTTTTTGAAATATCTAAATTATTATTGTTTTTTGTGATATAAGAATATAATGACTCGTTAGCATATTCCATTATGTATTGTCGATTTTTTTCATCAAATTTAAATACTTCAAGAATGTATGGTGATTTTAATTTTTTCATTTCTTTAAACTCAGTACGAAAGCGATTATATTCATTATCTGTAAGGTCTTTATGAGCCTTCTTAACAGCAAAAAAACGATTGTAAAAGGGATCTTTATATTTATGAACGGTTGCATAAGAACCTTCTCCTATTGCTTTCATTGGGAAATTAGTCTGCTCTGTAGGCGTCTCTTTTGTAACAACATTTATTAATTCAAATAACGGATGTGTTTCAATAATATTTATTTTTTCGAAATCATTAGGTATTTTACTACCTCTGTATGTTTGTAAAAATTCAATACAATTAATTAAGGTAGATTTATATTTTTTGTGGAGTCCAAATGCGTATTTTGAATTTTCTAGGTTTTTTTGAAAGGCAATTAATTCATCTATCAAATCAATAAAATCTCTACTTTCTTCAGCAGGGAAATATCTAGAATCAATTTTGCTATTCAAAGTTTTAAAAGTCGAATTGATTTGAAAATGGTACCCTGAAAAGATAAGTTTTAGTGGTAAAGGAGCGTCTTCATAAAAATCTGAGTATCTTTCAAGTTGAATATCTGTAAGATACCAGCGCTCGATGAGATCATCGCAAGCATTTTCTAAATATATTAGTACACCATCTTTTACTGAAACCATTGTTTACCTCCATATGAAGTTTTATGTATTTTACTTAAAATACTATCAAATATAGTCAAAAATTGCGATTGGAATTATAAAGGTATCTTGAGAAATTAAAGCTGTTCACACGAAAATAAAAATATATAAAAGAAAAATTTTTAAGAGGGGGTCTAATACACTACAGTACTTAAAAAAGAAAAAGAAAATAAAAAAGACCCCCCCTTAAAAAAATATACCTTATATATATAATATAAAACTAATAATTATATATTATATATAGTATTATTTATTAATAGTTATATAGTATGTAATACTATTAATGGTTTAAGATGTTTGTTTTAGGGGGTTGATTTTCTGAGTCAGGAGGTTTGGAGATGACCAGAATTGACGGCTATGTTTCAAAGAAGACAATACGACTATGGCTGGAGAATTATGAATCACTGGCTGTAGGTGATCGGTTCCCTGATGCCCCGCCTAGCTTTACGGGACCTGGTGCACTGGATGGGAAAGGTGATGGACGGTTGAATAAGATTGTGCTGGATCAGGCGATTAAACAATTACCGAAGAACATGAAATATATAGTGCTTGCTCGTTATGTGTACAAGATTCCTAGAAAGAATACATTACGGACTATGAATATCACTGCGAAAGTATATTACACACGCTGTAGACAAGCCGTGGATTTATTACACATGAGTATTAACGGTGACATGGTTGGCATAAGAAGTTTAATAAAAAAGTTGTACGAGGCTTGACAAGATGTGGTCATAGTAGGTACAATTTATGTTAGGATGGTGAAATTGTGTCCTACTCCAGTACTAAATAATACGCATAGCCATGAGGCCCGTCATTGGGGTATCATGGCTATTTTTATGTCCGTTGGATTGGGCTGATTGTAGGGTATATAGTAGGTAGGAAATAGGAAAAGCTGTGTTGCATACTATGAACTGTAGGCAACGCGAAAGAGGAACCTTAGGGTAATTTCTCCAGTCGCTCTCTTCTGGAGAAGAAGGTCCTTCGAAACTCAGGGGGCCATGATTTAATGTTCAGTTAGTTAATAAGGTGAAGCTTATGCATTAATTCAAGTGATTGAGGCAATGTGTACAGCTTACAAGCGTTGATATAACAACGATGTATAAGAATTGTATATCGGTTACGTATTGAAAAAAAGAAAGAATCATTGATATCAATGGATTTCACTTCTATGTAGTTTACATAACCAATGTTATAGGCAGTCATTATTAATACGATATTCATCGTTATTCAAAATAGGTATTTTAGATTATTAAACATTTGGTTTTGTTTTAATCCCCCGGGGGAGGTCAAATCTGGTGAGGGGCTGGCAGGCGCTCGTAACGTTCCGCCAGAATTTTTAAACTCGGGGGGCTATACAAAATATACGAATTTCAAGGCAATCGATACTAAATCGGTTGCCTTTTTCTATTTCACGAAGAAAGGGGAGCGAAATGATGGCGAAGTTAGACGAATTAAAGCAGAAACTTACGGCTAAACAAATTCAAGCGGCGTACCTGCTTGTAGAAAACGAATTGATGGAATCGAACAACGAGGAAAAAAGAACCCAAGACGAAATGGCCAACGAGCTAGGCATAAATCGGACAACGCTTTGGGAGTGGCGAACTAAGAACCAGGACTTCATTGCATTCAAGAGTGAAGTGGCCGACAGTTTCCTTGCAGAGAAGCGCGAGCAGGTGTACAGCAAGTTAATGCAGTTAATTTTAGGGCCGCAACCGAGTGTAAAAGCCATGCAGTTGTATATGCAGCGATTCGGTTTACTGACTGATAAGAAAGTAATCGAGGGTGATCTAGGAAATGCGACACGGACAAATGCGGAAATCGAAGAGCAGCTTCAGAAATTAAAAAAATTGACAGGCGAGTAAAAGGAGGGCGGGCTACATGGCATACATAGACGGTAAATGGTTAGCCCGTCAAGAACGTCAGGAACGTATCAATCTTGTAGCAGAAAGAGCGAAGAAATTACAAGAGTTGTACGAAACTGGTGAGGCTACAGAATATTACATGGATACACTACTTGCTGACATCGATGAGTTAGAAAAGTTAAAAAGGGTGCACCGTGGAGAACATGACATGCTGTACTTCATGTATGAGTATTTCTCTGAAGAAGGGAATCCAGGGAATCCAGATAACTTAATCCCAGCTGGAGTAACGATGGATGATGCGGCTGAATTTCACGAAACCTTATGTGGCTTGTTAGATGACATCACAACAGGTAGGGAGAAAAAGAAAAAAGTAGCCTGGAGTGTAGGTCGTGGCCATGCGAAAACCGCATACCTGAGTAATGGTTATTTGTGTCATCAAGTCGTGTATCGATTAAAGCAGTATATTGTTTTGATTTCTGAAACATCTGATGTAGCCGGTGACTTTATATCCTGGGCACGTGATCAGTTAAAGTATAACGAAAAATTACGCGAGGATTTCGGAATCTTACTTTATGAGCAAAAAAGCCGAAATGAAGTAGATAACGACAAAGAATTTGTTACGTTAACGAACACGAAAGTCGAAGCAAAAGGTATAGGGACACAGGTACGTGGTTTACGTCACGGTTCAAAAAGGGTTCAGCTCTACATTTTAGATGATTTGGAGAGTAAAGAAAATACCGCGACGGTTGACTTGATTGCCAAAAACAAACGCTGGTTCAAGGAAGAATTGCTTCCAGGTTTAAGTCGTCAAGAAGGTGCCTGTATCTATATGGGTACCATCGTTTGTTACGACAGTTTGTTGCATCACGTGATTAAAAACCGTCGTGATTTCGTATCGAGATCATTTCCGGCAATCCTAAAATGGTCAGAGCGTGAAGATTTATGGCAAGAATGGCGTGAGATTCGTCAGGTCGATGATCCAGACTCGGCAGATCATGCTCGCGAATTTTATGAACAGAATAAAGAAGAGATGTTAAGTGGTACAAAAACGTTATGGCCATCACATTTCCCTTACATCGATTTGATGGAAATTAGAGAAGATGACGGTACCAAAGCATTTAACCAGGAGTATCTATGTAACCCGACTGACGAGGAAAGACAGATATTTAAACCTAAATATTTCACGTACTGTACTGAAGATGATTTAAAAGACAAAAAACTTTTGTATTACGGAGCGGTTGATTTCGCAATGGGAAAAGAAAAAGGTGACTACAGCGTAGTAGTTACACTTGCGAAAAACGTGGAAACAGGAACGTGCTATATTATCGATATTTTTATGGAGCGTGTGCATCCAAATACGTTGTTAGAAAAGGCTGTAGAATACACGCTGGCATATCAATATGAATCAATCGCTGTAGAGGCACAACAAGCACAGGAGTGGTTTGCTGAGAAAGTTGGGGAAGCGTTGCAGAAGAAAGGGTATCCGTCATCGACTCGCTTAAAACAAATTAAGCAACGTACGAGAAAGGCATTACGTATCGAGTCGTTATTACCAGATATACAGAGCGGTAAATTACGTTTTATGAAACATTTACGTGCTTTATTGGAGCAATTTGAAATGTATCCGATGCATCCGCATGATGATGGTCCGGATGCAGTTCAAATGGCTTTTTCTATTGCATATAAACGTGCAAGACGTAAAGCGGGAACTACAGGGAATTCAAGATATTGAGAAAGGAGGGGCTTGAATGAGAGTACAAGGTGATCGTAATTTTATGAATCCTGTGGAAATTGTAATGCCAGTTCGTACCGCACTTGGCGATTCTGAGTGGACACGCATTATGTCCGAGGTTCGTTTGTATGAGCGTTATGAAGGAGACTTAAACGTATGGTCTGATTATAAAAAACCAGACAATCTTGACTATGAACCTACGAAAATACAACTTGATTATCCTCAAAAAATTGTAAACATGATCGCAGCGTGGCAATTTGAAAAAGAACCGAAAGTCACAGTTCCTCCTGATGTGATAGACGACCCAGCACTTATGATTCAATCAGGATACGAGCCTAGTGAGGAGCAGCAAGCAGAAAACAGTAGAGCGAAAGCGAAAGAAAGGCTATTAACATGGGTTTGGGATGACAATCGAATGCATGAGAAGTTATTAGCAGCAGCAAAAGACAGGGCTATTTCAAAACTGGTGTGTATGCTCGTATTCACTATGATAAACGTCGTGGTGAATTTAAGATTATTTGGCATCCATCCACAGAGGTTATTGCAAAGTATAGCGACTGGGATATAGATCAGCTGGAAGAGATTCATTTTATTGCATGGCTTGATGAAGAACAAACGAAAATGTGGAAGTTATCGTATTACTTAGTTTGGCATGAAGAAGCGGGTGAGTACGACTGTGAAATTGAAGAGGCTGTATACAACGGTGACTTAGAAAAGCAAGAGGATAGGGTTGAGCGCTCATCAATGGGCATCGATTTTATTCCCGTTGTACCTGTACCGACTGAAAAACTAAGTAAACGTACTACAGGTTATAGTGAATTGGAGAAAACGATTGATTTGTCTGATGAAATTGACAAAAAGATGTCCGATTACTCGGATGCGTTACGTTTTGAGATGTTTGCTATTACTTTGTTAACGAATGTAGATGAAGATCCTAAGAATCCCCTTCAAGTTGCACCAGGTGCGAAATGGGATTTAGGTGACAGAGCTGAAGATGCAGGTGAGCCTAGTGCTAAAAAGTTGGAAAGTGGATTCCGATTTAAAGAAACCATTGAAGCTTATCTGGATCGATTGCAGAAACGCCTACATGAAAAAGCTGAGGTACCAATGGTGAACACTGCTGACATGAATACGGGCGGTATAAATGACATGGCGGTACAGCTTTTATTTAGTAATATCATTTCAAAAACACAACGCTCATGGGTGATATGGCAGTCCCGTCTACAAATCTTAAATGAGTATATTTTACGTTATATGAAAGCTAGGGAGGATGACTCCAAATTCAAATACGATAAAGAAATGTTAGCAAAAGTAGATAACTATTATGCTAGTAAGATTATTTTCGGTTTACCGTTACCGCAAGATCAAAAAGCACTTATCGAACAGTTAGGCGATGAAATTTCAAACGAAATCGAATCAATTAAAGGTGCGATTACGAGAAGTGGTAAAGAAAATGCGGAACAAAAGTTCATGGAGATTATGCAAGAGCGGTTGTTGAAAAGACAGTCTCAGGATCCGTATAACGAAAAGTAATACTTGCCTTACGAAATGGCGCTATAAACTTTCGGAAATTATAGCCGACAGGCTCAAAATGGAGGATTTGCAAATGGAATACGCAAAACAAGCTACAGCATTAAATTTTTTTGTAGAACAAGTACAAAAAACACCTAAGTTCCCACTTCGATTAGACCTACAGTTTTTCTCTGATGGTGGTAGTCCTGAGGATGATCCTGATAACAACCCTGGTGATCCTACCAATCTACCTAAATCACAAGAAGAGCTAGATGAACTTGTTAAGAAACGCTTAGAACGTGAACGTAAAAAGTCAGCTGAAAAATACGGCGACTACGATGACGTTAAAGCAAAATTAGCAGAATACGAAAAAGCTGAAGAAGAGCGTAAAAAGCAAGAAATGACGGAAATCGAACGTTTGCAGGCTGAAAAAGAAGAAGCTGACAAAAAGGCACTAGAAGCTTCCGAAGCAGCACAACAAGCGCAGGAAAAAGCAAATGCTCGTATTTTGAACACTGAAATTAAGAGTATTGCCCGTACTTTAGATGCGAATGATCCAGGTGACGTATTGGCGCTTTTAGATAAGTCGACCATTCAAATTGATGAGAATGGAAATTATCAAGGAGTTGAAGAGGCTGTTAATGCGCTAAAGGAAAGCAAACCTTGGATGTTCAAGAAAGTTGTGGGAGCAGATGCGGCTGGTGGCGCGAATCCAGGAACAAATCCGAGAGCGAATGAAATTCTTGCTTTAGAAAAAGAGCTGGAAGAAGCGAAAACAAAAGCGTTAAAAGATTCAAAGTATGCGGGCGAGGTAACTCGTATTTATAACAAGTTGTTAGAAGCAAAATCGAAGAAATAACGGATCGTTGATTAAAAGTCAGCGGTTTTTTAATTTGAAAAATTTGAGGAGGCTACAAATATGCCAGTACCAACTACGTACGAATTTCAACAACAAGTAAGACAAATGCAAGCGAATGTGGATTTAATTCTCACGAAAGCACCTGTTCTTTTCGGGTTAATTGGTGTAGGGGACACTTTAACACAAACTAAATTTGAATGGCAGAACGACTATTTAAACTCTGATACAGGTATTGTAAAAACTGCCGCAGCTGTTGGGGATACGGATCTAGTTTTAGAAAAAGGCGAGGCTCGTAAATTCACTGAAAATGCTCTAGTACAAAACGGCTTAGAAGTGCTACGTGTAGTAAGTATCGATGAAAACGCCGATAAAATCACTGTGCAACGTGGTTACGATAGTACGAAAGCGGAGGCAATTACAGCTGGTGGTGAATTAAAAGTCATCGCAAGACCGAGACCAGAAGGTGAAGATGCTTTCCGTAAGAATGAGATCAATGACCGTTTAGTGTCACATAACTTCTCACAAATTTTTTCAAGATACGCATCTGTTTCACGTACACAACAACAAGTGAACACATACGGCGTATCAAACGAATTAGATTATCAAGTAAATCTGCGTTTACAAGAGATGATTCGTGAAGCGAACACGTCTTTAATTTATGGTCGTAGAAATGGCGGTTCTCCGACACAACCGCGTACTACAGGTGGTTTATTTGCATTTACAGGTATTGAAGGTTCTCATAAGCAAGATTTTAAAGGGAACGAAATCGCGGCTAAACCACTGAATGACGCTGTAGAGCAAGTGTTTACGCGAGGCGGTTCAGCAAACACAATTTTATGTGGACCAAATATCGCGCGACAAATTACAAAGCTTGGTGGTGATACAATTCGTACTACACGCCAAGATACCGCAGCAGGTTACCAAATCTTATCATTTGTTTCCGACTTACCCGGTGGAGCAATTTCTAGTGTGGTAGTCGATTTAAATATGCCTAAAGATCGTGCATTACTTCTTGATACGGAAAAAGTAAAGGCACGTTACTTAACTCCAATTTATGATCAAGATGCTACACCAAATGGCGCTGACTACTTCTCTCGTGTCATTCGTGGGGAATTTGGATTTGAAGTTAAGAATGCGAAAGAGTCTATTGCTGTTCTTGAAAATATCTCTAAAACAATGGCTTAAAAGGTAGCGTGTATGCTACCTTTTTTGTATTTTGAAAGGAGTTTTATGCATGTCTATTTCTGAAAATCAAGCACAACGTTTAAACAGATCGATGCCGATTGCGAAAGACACATCACTTGGCAATATTATTAAAGGTCTTGAAGAAAAAGTAGCTCTAATACCCAAAAAGGTCGATAAACAATCAGATAGTACAGCGACTGACGTAGCGGGTGTAGTGAAAGACTTAAATGCACTTATTGCAAAATTAAAAGCTGCAGGAATCATGATGCCTTAACAAAATACAGTGACGGAGGTGACGCCAAATGAAGGTGTCGGAAAGGCTGGAGAGTCGGTTAGCAAAAGTTCCAAAAGTAACTCCTGAAGACATCGGAAATTGGCTAGCTGAAGCCGAAACTGAGTCAGAATTAACCGAAGAATTAAACGCAAATGCTGTTTTTTATCTTGCTCTGTCATTTGCTTATGAATCGATTGCGGCAGACGCAGCTCGCTATTTTTCTTATACAGATGGTGAAGAATCGGTTGATAAATCGATGGTCTTTGCTAACTATAAGAAATTATCAGCAGATGCGCTTAAAAAATATAGAAAATATAGACGTGGAAAAGGTACTCACCAAACATTTGCTAAGCGAGCAGATGGGAGATGATTACATGAGCGATTCTCAAAAAGATATGGATGAAGTACTTGATGCCATTTCCGAAGAATTTAAAGAGGAGCATGAAAAACAAGTTTCTGATACTGTAAAGACCATTATCCTAATCCGTTTGTTTTTAGTTGATTTATTGAATGACTATCAAAAGGATGGAATCGTGAAGCGTAGTAGGTTAAATGCGTTATTACGAGACCTTACTTTATACGAAAAAGAATTTCGTAAACAAGCAGAGCGGTCATTCCATACATTGATTGAAAACACGTCGGAATGGACCACATCAAAATTATCAGAAGCAGGTTTGGACGTGAAATCTATAGCTACAGTAAATAAGCGAATTATTCAAGGGGTTATAAAAAGACCTGGTGAAGATGGCTTAGTTCTGTCTGATCGTGTATGGAATTTATCTGGAGATATGAGAGATCGATTAAGTAGTGTCATTCGTCCATCTGTATTAAGGGGCGAGAGCATTACAATGATTTCTCAAAAGATAAAGGAAGTACACGACAATGAGAAATGGAAGGTTGAGCGCGTAGCAATTTCTGAGAGTACTAACACGTACCGAGCAGCTACTATACAGAATGGGTTAGAAAGTGAAATTGTGGCAGGTTATCAAATTATTGATAATGGTCACCGTCACAGATATCATTCAAAGCACATGTGTTACAAGCTAGCCAGACGCGATGCGTATGGTTTAGGAGCTGGGAAGTATTCGAAAAATATTCCGGAAAGTCTTATGAATCAATTAATAAGCCCACATCCACAATGTTCGTCACGGCTGAACTATTTAATAAGCGAGGAGGTGTAGCAATTGCTTACTGAAGATGATATTAAAGAGATTCGCGAAAATCGTGAAATGATTGAGCAGGGACGTAGAGAACCGGTGATTTTATACATTAAAGGGGTTTCTGAAAAGGATCCAATTACAGGAGAAGAAATCCAAGGTGACCCCCGAAAAGAAACTGTTCAATTAGTTTGGAAGAAATTCACGTCAGTGGAAAAGACGAAGTTCGCTGATCTCGATGTTAAAAAAGGAGAGGCGCTTGTTACATTTCCTCTTAATGTGGGCTTAGGGAACATTGAAAAAATTGAACGTAAAGGTGTTTTTTACGTTATCGTACTTATCGATGAACGAGGGCTTGGTGGTGTAAACCGTCGTGAGGTCATTGTAAAGAGGGTGATTTGATGAGAATCAGAGTTGTTGTTAAAGGAAAATCAAATGTGTTAAAAGCACATAACCCCAATAGTTACAAAACACCAATTGAGCAAACGGTAGAAAAACATACACGCTTACAAGCTAATCAAGCCTCTAATCGAGCACCGATATTACACGGTCCTTTATCTGAAAGTATTCCTGCAAGTGTAAAGATGGTAGTCGGTGCGAGAATTATTGGTACGTATGGATCTCCTCTTATTTACGCAGCGGTACAAGAATTTACGCACAAAACCAAAAAAGGCTTTATGCGTAAAACAGCATTTGAAGGTGAGCAACCATTTGTTGAGGATATAAACAAAACTGTTCAACGTGTAGCAAAGGGGCATTAATTATGTTGAATGATGTAATGTATTCATTAAAAAAGTCGCTGGACGTTTTTGCACCTACTACATGGATATACGATGGTGTTTCTGTATCAGGAAAAGACAAACCCTTCATTACCATTGAGGATTTGTCAGGAACAATTAGCAGGTATTCAAAGGAGAATTTCTCACGTAATCATCTGATACAAGTAGGTGTGTATGCAGATAAAATTTTTGATAGGAACGATTTGCAAGATAGAATAATTAACCGATTCGAAAAGGGTTCAATTGACTTGTACGATACAAGTAAAAAGAATCCAGAACGAATCGGTTTTTTTTATGCAAAAGTAAAGGATTTTGAACCACTGTCTCAAAAAGACGTTGAGATTTTAACAGCGAAACATTTGAGTTTTATTACTATAACAATCAGAAATTAGAGGGGGACTAAAAATGGCAGAAGTGAAAAAAAGTAATGCACCTGAGTTTAAAGGTGCCGAAACGCTTTACTTGATTGACATTCCGCAACCTGATGGGAAAACTACAAAAACAGTTCGATTTTTTAACCAAACGTCAGGTTCACGATCAATTGAGGCTGGAGAAATCGAGTTGAAAACAAAAGATAAGAGTGGATCTGATTACGGTGACGTAACACAATCAGCTAGCATTGAAGGGATTTGTACTGAAGGTGACGAGGGACTTGATTATGTAGAAGAAGCAATTCTTAATAAAGTTTTAGTAAGAATTCATGAAGTTAACCTACGTAGTGCAACCGCTTCTGAGTTTAAAGTTAAATCAGGAACATACATGTTGAATAGTTTGGAACTTTCTCATGAAAATGAGGAGTACTCAAAGTATTCTATTGGCTTAAAATTAAATGGAAAAATTTCTAAAGGGACGCTTAATAAAGTACCTGAAGGTGCGCCTTCTGGTGATGTAGCTACACCAGGAGCGTAATAGTAAGTCTATTTATTAATAATTAAGAATGTTTATGGGGGTGGGGATTTTTGGATATATCTAAAATCGAAAAAATTGCAATCGCATCTTCAATTCTTTCAACATTCGGAGAGGATGCTTTGGCTCCCCACGTTGATTTAAATCGCTTATCAGAATTATGTGAGGAATCGACTCGAAATTCAACAGCGAGACAATGTGGTGAAGCGACAATTAGTGTTTTAAATAAAATTATTGATAGTTTATCAGAAAAAATGCAAGGGAATGAAGAGGGGATGAAACATAGTCTAGTAACTACCATTAACAACAATAGTAAAACTTCAGTTGTGGATCAAAACGTAGAACGGGTTTTGGTTAGAGCCGATAAACTCGCTATTGAAGGTGATAACAAATGAAATTAAGCAAACAAGAGCAAGCGGTCGTTATAGGCAATACAATTATGATGCTTGGTGGGCATGAAGAGGTAACTAATTATGTCGATCCTCAGAAGTTGGCCAAAGTAAGTGATATTCACAATGAGTTATACGATAATACAACCCCGCGTGAGCGAAGAGAAGCAATGATTAGTTTGCTTAATAAAACAATGGATGAATTTGTGGAAAATAAATAATTAAGATTTGAATAAGCGTTCATATAGACGCTTTTTTATTTTGAACAAAAAATAATTGGAGGTAATTATTATGGCTGAAAAATCATATACGCGTTTCGTAATTAATGGTAAAGAACAAGAACTGAAATTCTGTTTGCAAGCACTGAGATTATTAGATGAAAACGGTGGGCCGATGCAATTCGTTTCTCAAACTATGCAAGGCGGAATTACTAATTTTACGGATGTGGTTTATTACGCACTGATTCATACAAATGAGGGAATCACGTATGAAGCTGTACAGAAAGAGATTGAAAATATGTTTAATGCTGAAAAACTAGACCTTGATGAAATTCTAAAGTACAACAAAGCAGTTGTGCTAAATAGTTTTTTCTTCCAGAAGACAGTGAAGAAACTTCTAGGGACAATGACAGCGGAACAACAGAAATCGTTCGAGAACCTGTACGCATAAATATTGATGAATTGCAAGGTGAGTGTTTTCGTTTTTTTAATATGACCACCTTGCAATCTTGGCGTATTAGTCTTAAGGAGTATCACCTTATGTTGAACGGATATAAGGAACAACTACTTGATAAGTACGAGTTTGCAAGTGTACAAGCTTTGTTTAATCGAAATGCTCAAAGTGAAAAAATCAAGTCATTAGCGGATATATATACCCGTCCAGAAAGTGTTCGTGATATTGAAAAACAAGCAAATGAACGGAAAGAAGTAGTTGAAAAAATTCAAAGAAACGAATCGTTCTTTGATCAAATAGAATCAATGATTAGAAGTCAAATACAAGAAGTGGAAGGGTAGGTGAGGTGAATGAGCCAGAACAAGGTAGAAACTCAGGTGATTGCAGACATATCTAATTTAATAAGTAACCTTGGAAGAGCTACACAAGCATGGAATACATTTTTTCAGCAGATTAGTAGACCACCTCCTATCCCACCAGCACCGCAACCACCGTCACCTCCACCATTACCGCCAGCGCCACCAGCACCACCGCCTCCTGATTATTCAGGGTGGCGTGCTAGATTTCAAGAAGTAGGTAATCAAGCAATTGAAATGGGCCGACGTGTACAGCAAACAGGTCAAACAATGCAAAATGCATTTGGTCCAGCAGCTGCAGCGTCGGCTTTTGCTTTAGGGAGTATGATTCAAAAGTCACGAGAATTTGAATCACAAACTCGTAAAGCGGCAGTTTTAACTGCAGGTGACTACGGTCAAGTAAAGAAAGCGATTCTTGATATGGCAAAGGATTCTGTGTATTCAACAGGGCAGGTAGCAGCGGCTTTCGCTGAAATGGGTGCGAAAGGTTTCGATTCGGCTCAAGCAACGTCCGCATTACCTGGTGTGTTGAGTGCAGCGGCTGCGTCAGGCGAAGACCTGGGGATGGTTGCTGATACGATTACGTCAGCTTTAAACTCATTTGGTATGGAGGCAAGTCAAAGTACACATGTTGCTGATGTTCTAGCAACAGCCGCAAACGCAACGGCTGCAGGTGTAGGGGATATGCAATACGCTTTTAAATATGCGGCGGGTCCAGCAGCTCAATTAGGCATATCGATGGAAGAATTAGCGGCTTCTGTTGGTATTATGTCAAATAGCGGTATTAAAGGGGAGACCGCTGGTACAGCATTACGTGCATCTTTACTACGTTTAGTTAAGCCGCCAAAAGCAGCGGCAAATGAGTTAAAACGGCTTGGCGTATCTATTACGGATCAACAAGGTAATATGAAACCATTGTCTCAAATTATTGGTGAGTTGAAATCAGGAATGGAAGGTATGACAAGTGCACAAAAAGGTGCGGCGTTAGCAACAATATTTGGGACAGAAGCTGTATCAGGTATGATGGCACTTGTAGCAGCGGGACCTGAAAAGATTGAAGCTTTAACACAATCCTTAGTGAAATCGGACGGTGCTTCTAAAAAAGCTGCGGACTCTATGCTTGAAGGATGGGCCGGAGCACTGACGAAAATGGAATCCTCTCTTGATGCTGCAGCACGTGCGTTTACTGATGCATTAGCTCCTGCATTAATGGCTGTAGCTGGAGTAGTTGAAACCTTAGCGAATGCGTTTATGAAATTACCAGCTCCTGTGCAGACGGTGATTGCTTCCGTAGTAGCATTTACTACGGCTTTTTTAGTTATAGCAACGGTAGCGGGTATTGTTATTAACGCAATCGGCGGTGCAATTATCACTCTCGGTCAACTTATGTTATGGATGTCGGGAACATCAAAAGGTGCGGTAATGCTGCGGGCTGCTTTGTCAGCACTGAGAGCCGGATTTGCTTTATTGTTAGGACCGGTTGGTGCGGCTATTGCACTTCTAAGCTTAGTGGGGGTAGCGCTAGTTCAACTATACAAACATAATGAGACTTTTCGAAATGCCGTTAATAATGCGTGGGAATCAATAAAAAGTGGGACAGTAGCGGCCGTTGAAGCTATGAAATCTGCCTTTGATTCTTTAGGTTCTTATCTTGGGACAATACCGGAAAAATTTTCAGCAATGGGTACAGCAATCAGCGCAGCATTAGAGGCAGGGTTAATTAAAGCGGGTCAGGTGTTTTCTGGTTTTGCAACAGCCGTAGAGGTTTCGTTAGCTGTAATAAAATCGAAATTTAGTGAATTTGGTCAGGGAATAAGTGGTGCATCTAGTTCAGCAATATCAGGACTTAGTTCAGCATTTGCTGGAATTGGATCAGCTCTTACTCCAGTAATTGATTTTATCAAAATGTCTTTTTCCTCAATAGGAAATACGATAGCCACTTTAACTCCATTAATTGTACGTTTAGGTTTATCGTTTTTAGGTGTTTCAGGCCCCGTAGGATGGGTAATCGCTATTGTAGCTTCTTTAGGTGCTACGATATTTAAATTGATCAATACAAATGATCAAGTGAAGTCTGCTTTTATGTCGGCTTGGCAGTCTATACAATCGATTTTTAGTTCTGTGATATCTGCGATTTTGCCGGTTATTCAGTCAATAGCTCAAGGGATTACACAAGCATTTGCACCACTTGCTCCTGAATTTGCGAAAACGGGACAAGTTATAGCAGAAAGCTTCGCTACACTGGGACCTGCTCTTTCTGAGCTAGGTGCGGCCTTTGGTGAGTTAGGTTCTACAATAGCTAGTTTGTTTAGTGAAGTAGTACAAGCTGTAGTACCGATAGCACTCGATTTATTCCGTTTGTTCGGAGAAACAATACAAGCCGTGGTACCTTTAGCATCTGATTTATTCAAACTTTTCGGTCAAGTGGTACAAGAAGTAATGCCTATGATTACTGAATTAATTCAGATGTTTGCTGATACGACAATAGAAATTATGCCAGTGATAACGGAGGCTATACAACAAGTAGCTCAAATTTTTACTGAGCTAGCATCTACAGTTTTACCGATATTCGCTCAAGCTTTTCAAACGGCATTCCCTATTATATTACAAGTAATCCAGGCGGCGTTTAGCATAGCAGGAATGTTGATTCAAGGGTTTGGAGAGGTCCTATCAATCATAGCGACGTCAGTGATTCCGATCATCCTTCAGGCAGTACAAGCGGTATTCCCGGTAATAGCTGAGATTATAGCTGCTGCGATTTCCGTTGCGATTCCGATTATTCAATTATTAGGCCAGGTAATCTCTATCATAGCGACTACAGTTATCCCTTTAATTTTACAAATCGTTCAGGCGGTATTCCCGGTAATAGTTTCGATAATTCAAGCGGCGATTCCCGTAGCCACTGCGATACTTGAAGGTCTAGCAACAATAATAAAAGGCGTAGTGATCCCGGCGATTCAATTTATTTTGTCGATTGTCCAGGCAGTTTTTCCCGCTATTATGGGCGTAATAACCTCTGCTATTGGGGTAATCACTAACATAATAAAACTTTTCACTTCAGTTTTAAAAGGAGATTGGAGTGGAGCGTGGAACGCGGTGAAAGGCATTACGTCGAGTGTAATGTCATTAATCGGAAATATCATCCAAGGCGCGATAAATTTAATTTCCGCAGTCGTGACTGGTGGGCTAAATCTAGTGAAATCTATTTTTTCTAGTGTTTTATCAGCGGTAGGTTCTCTAGTAAGTTCAATTTTTTCGGGGATAGGCTCGGTTATTTCATCAACGATGTCTGCAGCGGGTAGCATCATTTCTTCAATTTGGAATGCAGCAAGGTCGGCGACATCTAGTATCTTAAATGCTATCTATAACACAGTGACTCAGATTTTTAATGATGTGAAGTCTTTCTTGAGTGGAATTGACTTAGGGAGCATAGGAAAAAATATGATGCAAGGGCTCTTAAATGGTATAAGCTCAATGGCTGGGGCAATTTGGAATAAAATTACGGACATTGGAAATGGAATTAAAGATAAAATTTCAGGACTTTTATCGATTCACTCACCGAGTCGTTGGTTCAGGGATTTCATTGGTGTCAATATGATGAAAGGTTGGATTAATGGTATTGATGCAATGAAAGGCGCTGTACAAAGAACAACCGAACAAATGACAGAATGGATGAAACCTGAAGCTCTACAAGTAGAGACTGTATACGGAATGCCAAGAGGACTTGGTGCGTACCAGACAGCTAAACCACAAGCAAGCTCAGGAAATACGGATTCCGGAACTGCTTCAAATACTACAGCTAGTGAAAGACAACCCGCGTATATTAATATACAGCTTGGTAGACAAGAGTTTAACAGGTTCGTTGATGATATTACTGGAGAGCAAGAGGCTGTGAAAAAACGGAAAGAAGTATTTTAAAGGAGGGCGGTAGATTGTTAGTTTTTAATGGAATCAATTTAGAAGAATACTTCGCGCAAAAATACGAAAAAGGATTTTTTATGGTTAACGATATAAGAGGTCGCGGAATTTTAAGTGACGAAATTAATGAGTTAACGGTACCTCACCGCCCAGGTTCATATTTTTTAAGTAAAAGGACTCCCAAGAGAGTATTAGAAGTAGATTTCTCTCTTAAGGGGGTCTCTCTTTTTGAACTAAGGAAACGGATAGATGAATTAAATGGTTTATTAGATACAGAAGAACCTGTAAAAATTACCTTCACCGACGAGCCAGATATTGTGTATTACGGGATTAAGGAATCTGTAGCGGAGACTTTAGAAAAATCTAATATTCATCAAGCAACTATTACACTAATATGTCCAATGCCGTATAAGTTAGGAAAAGAGCAAACCGTTGAATTTAAAAAAGATGTTAATGGGTTAGTTGCTAATATCCAAAATAAAGGAACAGTTCATTCTAACCCTATCATTGAAATTGATATTACTAAGCCAAACACTTTTTTAGATGTATGGTTCGGCGGGGTATCTTTAAGTGAACGAGATTACTTTCGTATTGGGATACCGTTAAAAACCGTAGAAAAACCTGTTGAAAGAAATCAAAGGCTTATATGGGATGAAATGGCTACTACGGTCGGATGGAGTAAAGTCAGCTCAATGGAAGATGGGGAACCGGTTGGTGAAATGAAATCGGATAAATATCAATTTTATTGTTCTGATTTTGGGACTGGAACAGGAAAAGGGTGGCACGGTGCAGCTGTTAAAAAAAGTATCCCTGGTGGTCCAGTACAAGACTTTATTATGCAAGCCTATGTTACATGTAAGAGTAAAAAAATTAACGAAATGGGACGAGTTGAGATAGCCATACTCGATGAAAACAGCAAAGTTCTTTCAAAAATTGCCATGAATGATCTTTATTGGCAGGCTGAACAAAATTTTGGAACGATGGTAATTGGATATGATAATAAGCCAGGGAAAACAGGCATGATCTATGAGAGTGGCGATTATCCGAATACATGGAATCAGTATTTTGGACGATTATGGATAGCTAGGACCGGAAATGTATGGGAAGCGTATATTTCAAAATTCCTTCCAGGGACGGAAAAAGATGATTCAGAGCGCTTTGCGAGATGGACTGATAAAGACAATAAACATATGGAAAAAGCAGCTCAAATACAGATTAGTATCATGCAGTGGCAAGATGTACCGCCAGTAGAAGCGATGTCGGTTGCAGATTTGAAATTCTGGAAAGTGAATTTGAATACGAATAACACACCGCCTTATATATTTGATATCGGTGATAAAGTTGTGATTGATACAGAAAGCAGTCATGTCAGTATTGAAGGGAAAAACGCTATTAACATAAAAGAGATTTTCAGTAATTTCCCTGTTATTAATAAAGGTGATAATATACTCGAAATTATGCCATTTGATATCGGAACAGCAAAAGTTAAATATAGGGAGCGATTTAGATGAGAACACCAAGCGGATTACTTCATGTTGTTGATTTTAAAACAGATCAAATTCTATCCGCTATTCAACCAAAGGACTACTGGGAAGATAAACGTCATTGGGAAATCAAGAATAATATTGATATGCTAGAATTCAAAACTTTTGACGGCACTCCACATGCAGTTACATTACAGCAGCAGAACTTAGTTTTAAAGGAAGTTCGTGATGGTCGCATTGTTCCATATGTTATCAATAATGAAGTAGAAAAAGAATCTGATGATAGATCGCTCACTGTACACGCTTCTGGTGCCTGGGTACAAATAGCGAAAGACGGGATTATTAAACCTCAACGGATAGAGAGCGAAACAGTTAATACGTTTATTGATATCGCTCTTGCCGATTCAAAATGGCAACGTGGAATAACTGATTATTCTTCATTCCACACGATGACGATCGATGAATTCATCGATCCCCTCACTTTTTTAAAGAAAATTGCGGCTTTGTTTGAGTTGGAAATACAATATCGTGTTGAAGTATCTGGTTCTCGAATTACTGGATGGTACGTTGATATGATAAAGAAACGAGGAAGAGAAACAGGGAAGGAAATAACTCTGGGAAAAGACTTAGTAGGAGTTAGACGTATTGAACATTCCAGAGATATTTGTACGGCCTTAGTCGGATTTGTACGGGGCGAAGGTGACAAACTTATCACAATTGAGAGCATCAATAACGGAATTCTTTATATAACAGATAGTGATGCCTTTCAACGTTGGAATGCACATGGTAAACATAAATTTGGTTTCTACACGCCAGAAACAGAAGATCAAAATATGACACCGCAACGATTACTGACTTTGATGAAGACGGAATTAAAAAAACGTGTCAATTCTTCAGTTTCGTATGAAGTAGAAGCGCAATCGATTGGACGTATTTTCGGACTTGCACATGAACTAATCAATGAAGGTGATACTATCCGAATTAAGGATACGGGCTTCACGCCTAAGTTATACCTTGAAGCACGGGTAATTGCTGGCGATGAATCTTTTACGGATCCTACACAAGATAAATATGTATTCGGAGACTATCGAGAGATTATAGATTCGAACGAGGAATTACGAAAATTATATAACAAAATGCGTGCTTGGTTAGAGGGGAAGGCTAACAAGGAACTGTTAGAACAACTAGAAAAGTTGGCCGAAGAAGCAAAGAAAGAATCGGGAAAAGCTGTAAAGGAATCACAAGAGGCTAAAGATATATCAGAGCAACTAAAAAAAAATATTGAAAATAATATGATTAACATTATAGAAAGTAAAGAACCACCAACTACTGATCTTAAGCCAAACAAAACGCTATGGCGTGATATTAGTAATGGAAAGCCTGGTATTTTAAAAATATGGACAGGTACAGCTTGGGAATCGGTTGTTCCGGATACAGGACCATTACAAAAAGATATAAAGAATGCACAAACAGAAATTGATACTTTAAAAGAGACAATTGAAGATATACCTGATAAGACTTGGTTAAATCAGCAACTTGAAGGAAAGGCCAACAAAGAGGGTGTTTATACAAAAGATTGGGTAAACGAAAATCTTATTGGAAAGCAAGTGTACGAAACAAACCGTAAAGGTGATATAAAAGTATTAAATGAAACAAAAACGACTGCTGAACGCACAGCTGAAGAAATTAAAAATAAAGCAGAGAAAACGGAGATAACAACTCTAAACGATAATCTTAAACTAGTAAGTCAAACTGCTAATACCGCTAAACAGACTGCCGAAACTAACACTAACACCATTACAGAATTAAAAACTACTGTAAATAATATTTCTGTAGGTTCAATCAATTTAGCTAGCGGTTCAGAAACAGGGTTAAATAAACAGAACATGACTGGAACCTGGTCAGACAGTAAACAAATGACTTTATCGGATAAGGTCAACTATAGAAATAAAATTTTTACTATCTCATTTTTGTTTACTGGTAAAATAACAAAAATCAATACAAATGCTTGGTTTGGCGTAGAAACAGCGATAACGTATGCAGATGGAGAGCAAGAATGGCAATCTGTACGTGCTGACTCGCAATTAAAGATTAATGTGGATTATAAAGACGAACCACTATCAGTTACATTTAGAACAAAAGATAAAGATGTAACTCAAGTTAAATTCTATTACTCTGGGCGCAATATTGATGGGAATTTAAACTCACACCATGCAAAATTTGAAGAAGGTAACATACGAACTACATGGCAACTTTCTAACGATGAAGTTACCTCTAAAGCAGATTTTACCCAAACAACTAATGAAATTCAACAAACAGTAAATACGAACTCAAAAACAATCTCGAAAGTACAACAAGATCAAGGTACAATGCAAACAACTCTAAATGAAGTGAAGCAGACCACAAATTCGAATTCTCTTAATATTAAAACGCTAACAGAAACACAAACAAATCAAGGAAAGCTCATTCAAGAAAACAGGAATGAAATTACGCAAACAAAAGACTCATTAAGTTCAAAGATTTCGGAAAAGCAAATGAAAGCTTATGTAGGGGCACTTGGTAGTATAAATCAATTTTTCAATACAGAGTTTAAGAAAAAAACAGTTGATGCTAATGGCAATATAACAAATGAAGTTGCTAGTACCGATAAATGGACAGTAGCAGGAGTTGTATCAGGTGCTACAGTAACACCAGTAACAGACAGACGTCATGACGGTTATAACTCGGTCAGAATCGCAAATGCGGGGGTTGCAGCAAATAGCTGGACTGGTATTGCTCAAAGTATTGGAACCTCACAAAATAGCGGTGACTACGTATTGTCTGCATGGGTTTATGTAGTAGATAAAAACTTATTAGACCAAGGAGCGTGCGTTAAGCTTCAATTCTTTAATGGTTCAACCGCATTAGGTTATGAGCAAACTGAAATAAAAGAGTTATTAGTTAATGGCTCCTGGATATTAGTTAGTGTAACCATTAAAGCTCCTGACGTTCCTGTAACTCGTTTGCAAGGAGATATATGGGTACGCCGTAATGGCACAATGTGGGTATCTCAACCGCAGCTACAGCAAGGAAAAGAACCATCTGTATACATGCCAAACCCAAAAGACATTACCAACTATAAAGAATTGGTTGACTTAGTTGCAGATAAGGTTGCTAAAAGTGACTTTGATACAGTAACTACAAATATGCAGACAGAAATCCGGCAGAATACCGAGGAAATAGATTTTCGTGCTAAAGCGACTGAAGTGTATTCAAAGACGGATGCGGACAAAAAATTTGCTTATGTTTTAGAAATGGAAGCGGCTTTTAGTTTAACAAATCAAAATATTAATTCTAGGGTTAAAAAAGGCGATGTTATATCCCAGATTAATCAATCAGCTGAGGAAATTCTAATTCAGGGGTCCAGAATTAATCTTATAGGATATGTAACAGCTGAGCATATCAAAGGGAAAGTTTTAGAAGGAGTAACACTTAAAACGAGTGGAAACAGATTTGTTGAAATAAATAAGCAAGACATGAAGATTTTCGATGCAGATAAGCCACGTGGCTATATAGGATTTATGGAAACAAATGATGGAAGTATTCAACCTTCACTCGTCCTTGGTTCTGACAATATTAAATACAGGGGTACAGGATCGTTTTATATTTATCAAGTCATGCCGCGAATTAATGGAGTCGATCAACCTTCTAAAGCATATGCGAAATTTGGGATTTCTAAAGGGGAAAATGCAGAGGGAACTAATATTTGGTCAAACTATATTCAAATGCATAATGACGGTGGACATCTGAGCGTATATTCAGATGGACAATTTCGTTTTCAAAACTTGAATAATATTATTTTTGAATCTGAAGGATGGGCTCCAGGATATGGTTACTTCTCTGTAACTACAACTGAACCACATATTTTTACAAATAACGCTGGGCAGTTTACTTTCAAAAGAAAAGGCAGTGACTATAAAATACATTTCGTAAACGGC
>NZ_JBMDKC010000081.1:0-25783 GCF_057809515.1 Bacillus sp. FG16 | reverse complement strand
AAAACTGCACCTCCAATTGTTAGACTGTGTCTAACAATTGGGGTGCAGTTCATTTTCACTATGCTCTCTTTCGCTTTTTCAAAAACTGTATACCTTATTTTCATTTACTAACAATCCTGAAATAAGAACGAACTGTTAAGTAATAATAACCAATATAAATAACACTATACACACCGATGCTAATTAGTAACGGAACTGCAATTTCATACGGAATCACTGTCGCTAATCCTTTTAGCGCAAATAAAGTGTGTAATATACCAACTACTAAAGGAATGAAGAAGATAAATCTCATTTGTTTTGCGATTGCTTTTTTCATTTCTTTTTTCGTGACACCTAGTTTTCGAAGAACGATGTAACGCTCACGATCTGCATGTGCTTCTGTCCTCTTTAAGTAACAGCATTGAGTATAGAGATATTTTCTTAAAAAGAAATGCACTAATCATAAAAAAGCCTGCAGTTGTTACACTGCAGACTTTCAAATGTTTAATAAATTGGTTAAGCTAAATATGCTTGTTGTAATGCCTCTAAACCATCTTTATAAATTCCATGGAATAGATTAATTGCCTCTTCATCAGTAACCTCTACAGGAGTGAAGCTACCAGACCATTCAACTAATGATGTGTTAGCATCTTTACCTTCTTTAACACGGATTGTAGATAAATAATTAGTTACAGGGAATGGTGCTTGCATAATTGAATATGTGTAGTAGCGCTCTTTCTCATTAAATGCTTCTAAACGTTCTACAATCGCATCGCCATCAGGATTAGCTAAATGACGTACACGTCCGCCTTCAGTTACTTTACTGCTAGGAATATACGGTAACCAATCTGGAAGTGCATCAAAACCTCCAATTAATTTCCATACTTGTTCAGGTGAAGCTGGAATTTCAATAGATGTAATAGTGTTTGCCATGTTAATTACTCTCCTTTTTATTTAACGTTGATTGGTAGTGGTGCATTAGCTGCAACCAATTTTTGTTCGCGCATTTCTTCCCAGAATGCTACCGGAATCACTGTTTTCAATGCAGCTTGGTCTTCTGCAATTCGTTCCGGTTTACTTGCACCAGGAATAACAGCAGCAACTGCTGGATTAGCCAATGCAAATTGTAAAGCAGCAGCTTTAATACTGATTCCATGACGATCTGCAAGGTTTTTCATTTTATTAACTTTTGCAATGATTTCTGGTGACGCTTTTTGGTATTCGAAGTGAGCTCCTCCAGCAAGAACACCTGAGCTATATGGTCCACCAACAACAATGTCCATATTATTTTTTACAGCTGCAGGCATTACACGTTCTAATGCACGCTCATGGTCTAATAATGAATAGCGACCAGCTAGTAAAGATACATTTGGTTTTGCTTCTTCTAAGTCCAGCATAAGTTCAATTGATTCTACTTTATTCACTCCAAGTCCCCAGCCTTTAATTACACCTTCATCACGTAATTGCGTAAGTGCACGGAATGCTCCTGTTCGAGCAATTTCAAATTGTGAAATCCACTCATCTCCATAAAAATCTTGTGCTACGTCATGAATATAAACAAAATCTAGACGATCTGTTTTTAAACGTTTTAAACTGTCTTCAATAGAACGAAGAGTTGCGTCCGCACTGTAGTCATTGATAATTTTATTTTTACGACCAAATTCGAACAGTCCGCCTTTTTCACCTAAATCACGTGTAGATGGATCTTCCAATTCATCTGAAATAATTCGACCTACTTTTGTACTTAAGAAGTACTCATCACGATTTCTTTTCGATAGTGCTTCACCAAGACGAATCTCTGCTAAACCAGATCTATAAAGTGGAGCTGTATCAAAGTAACGAACACCATTATCCCAAGCGGCATCCACTGTTGCGATTGCTTCTTCTTCCGGAATATTACGGTACATATTACCTAGTGGTGCCGTACCAAAACCAAGTGTACCTTTTAATAAATCTTTCATTTAAAATCTCCTCCTAAAATTTATATAAAAATGATTAATGGATGTAAATAATGTGAAAAGGGATGACCGATCAAAACACGATAGTTATGAAAAATAACGTATATGCTTTTTAGTTCTACACTACTCATTTCCCTCTCACGTATGTAATTATGTCTTATCTACAACACAATAAAAAGTACGCACTTTAAAGTGTTATAGATACTAATAAGTAACAATTTTATGTTTCAACGTCTGTAGCTCCAAAATAAAATTATTAAAAATGATTTTATTTAAAAAAAACCACTATTCTTGTGGAGGTAACTATAGAAATTATCAGTGGAACATAGAAAGTTGTTATTATTCTTCATAAAAAAAGGCAACAACGAAATGAAATATGTTCGTTGTTGCCTTTTTACCTCCTCTAAAATATTAAATTACATTTTGAACAAAAAGGCGCAGCATTCCCTTTTCTAATTCTCGCATCACATTTTGGGCAATATACATATCTCTCTTCTATCTTTTCTCGTTCTATCATATGTAAGGATACTATTCTCATACTGCACATAATCCCAATCAATATAAGACTAACAATGAGTAGCATAACTCTCACTCCCCCTTCTACATGTTACCATAAAATAACAAAACCGATTCCCCTATTGAGAATCGGTTCTATACTTATAATCCTAACTTCACCTTCGCGCCATCAGGAATTATTTCTTCTTCTATTTGCACTTTATCGTGCACAGACTTTCCTCTCGTAATTACATGCCAGTAGGAACCTTTTTGCAGTGTATCCACTCCATCAATTGTTATCTCTTTTTTATTTCCATCCTTATCATATGTGTTCACTGTGTATGCACGGCCTTTATTTTCACCTAAATCTTCTCCATCGTTATCAATTACCGCATAACGATATTCTAATTTAAGAAACGGATTCATGGAATCCACTGCAGCATTCCCCTTTAATAAATATGCCGCTCCTGCGACGATAACCAGTAATGATCCAAAAATAAATCTTTTCATCTATATTCCGCCTTTCATTATGTTTTTCTATAAGACCTTTCTAAGTATAGAGAGCATTTCTTAATAAAAACTCGTACGGTTTCTTAACTTTTTCTTAATGTAACAGGGCTTTGCATCCGCACTTCAATAAATGAATCCATATTAATAATAAAAGGAGGCTTTCGCCTCCTTTATTTACTCATCACTGTATTTCTTTTTTGTCTGTATAAATAAAACACACTCACAATCAATGCAATACTTCCGCCAAAATACATACCATACTCTATCGCAACTGCTACAATTCTTTCAATATGTTGTCCAAATAAAGAACCTAGTACGAAATAAACGAGTGTCCAAACAAATCCTGTCGTATAAGAATACAAAGCATACGTCTTAAATGACATATTATTCATTCCAACTAAATACGGCACGATATGTCTTACAACTGGTATGAAATAACTTGTAACTAACGCGTACTGTCCGTATTTATCAACCATTTCTTGTGATTTTATCAAATACTTCGCTTTTTTCTTTTTCATCAATTTATGGAGTACCTTCGTGCCAAATACCTTCCCTAATATATATCCTAAAGAAAGCCCTGATACAACACCTAAATATGTTAATACGAATGAAGGAACAACACTTAATATACCTACTGAAGATACGAAACCACCACTCATAACAATCATTTCATCTGGAATTGGCATACCGATAATGCCTAACCATAGGCAGAAAAATAATGCCCAATAACCGTATTGCTCGATATAGGATAATAATTCATGTAATTCCATTATGCATACGCTCTCCTTAGTTCTTTTTTGCAACTAAAGACGTAGGCTGGCGGGAAATTGAGCCATACTTTTTCTAGTGTAATTTCAGGGAAGAAATGCTGTATAAACCCTTTTTTCACAAGTGAATATTGAAATGTAATGAATTCACCATTCTCATGTATCGCTTCCATCGCATTATTTAAAATGCGCTTTGAAACTTCTTCTGGTAAAGAAGTGAAAGGCAACCCTGATAAAACGTAATCAATGCATTCTATATTGAGCTCCTCCATATACTTCTTTATATTTTCAGCTGAACCGTGTACAACAATGACATTCTGCTCATCTTTAAACTTTCTTTTTAATTCTTTGAAAAATACTTCATTAATTTCAATAAGAAGAAATATTGTTTCCTTCTTTTTTCTCTTCATAATCTCTTTCGTAAAAACCCCTGTGCCAGGCCCTAACTCTACAATACATTTCGCTTTATTAAAATCAATTACATCGACCATTTTCTTTGCTAATATTTTTGAACTTGGCGCAATTGCACCAGTATGTTTTGGATGCTTTATAAATTCATGTAAAAATGTAATGAGCTGCATGTAAACCTCTCCTCATTCGTTCGATAATTTTTAACTTGTGTCTAAGTATAACTATCGTTTCTTAATAAAAATTGAGGAAGTTTCTTAAGATTTTATGAAGAATAAAAAAACAGCTATCGCGTGTAGCGATAGCTGCCCCTTATTACTTCGCACTCACGATCTTATAATAAGAACGAACCGTTAAGAAGTAATATCCAATATAGATGACACCGTATACTCCAATACTAATGAGAAGCGGAATCATAATTTCAAATGGTAATATATTTGATAAACCTTTTAGTGCAAATAAGCTGTGTAAAATACCGATTACTAACGGAATAGCGAAGATAAAGCTTACTTGTTTTGCGATAGCTTTCTTCATTTCTTGCTTCGTTACACCAACTTTATGAAGGACAATGTAACGATCACGGTCAGCACTTGCTTCTGTTAATTGTTTAAAGTAAATGATTGAGCCTGTTGCTAATAGGAATACTAATCCTAAGAATAACCCAATAAACATCATTAAGCCTGTCGTTTCAAGCCCCATTTGGAATCCTGTATAGAAATCGTTAAATGGTTTTAAAACTTCTGATTCTCCAGCTGGCATAATGCTTGCTAATTTTGCTGTTAACTCTTTACTATTTCGCTCACCTTTTACATCAATATTTTTTACAGTACGCGTTTCGTTTACTTGTTTCACTTGCTCATATGTTTTATCAGGAACGATTACAAATAGTTCATTTAAATTTGTAAGGCTTCTATTATTTACACCTTTAATTTTTAATTCTTTTGACTCATTTCCAACAGGGAATACAGCTGTATTTCCTGTATAAAGAGGACCAAAATCAAGTTTCTCAATATATAAGCTATCATATACGAAAGCTTCATTCGCACTTAAATTTACAGGTTCTACATCTAAATGTTTCACATGTTTATTAAAGCTTGATTGAGAAATAAGCTGGTACTGATTCGTAACATTATAGTGTGTGTTCAGAACTTGATCAGCTCTTTCACCTTTAAATGTTCCTTTCACAGGAATCATTTCAACTTCTGATTCATATGTGACTGGGTGATTATTCTTCTCTCCAGCAAGTATCTCATTTACTTTTTTATCTAATGCTGCATCTTTTTTCTCATAGGAATAACTATACGGCGCAGCAACTTTTGATTGCGTAAATGTGTTGTAATACATCGTAACTGACGTACCAACCGCTGTTAATGTAACTGCACTTAAAATAGCGATTGTCGCCAATGATTTCGCATTTCCTTTAATACGATATAGTAACTGCGATGTCGTTACCATATTCATACCATTATAAAATGCTGACTTATTATTTCTTGCACGTTTCAATACAAATACTGTGAAGAACATGAACAGTAAATAAGTCCCTGCTACTGTCGCTAATAAAATATATAATGCAACGACCATAAAGTCTGCATACATAACTGCTTTCATGTACATTAGCGCTAAAAAATAACCTGAACCGATTAAGAAAACTGAAATTAATGCCATGATGACAGATCCTTTTGGCATTGCTTCTCCTTCACGTTCTGCGCGGAAAAGTTCAATTAACTTAAAGCGATAAATTAAACGATATCCTTGAAGTGATGTATATAAAATAATCACAAAGAAAATAATCGCTGTATCAATAATGGCAGCCATCGGTACTTCAAAATGAACGTTTAAATTTAATCCCATCATATTTACTAATAACTCAAGGAATAATTTCGAAAGGACACTACCGATCGCAATCCCGATTACTAATGACATTAATCCCATTAACATATTTTCATAAAAGAGCATTTTACCAATTTGTCTTTTACGAATACCTAATAACGAATATAAGCCAACTTCTTTTTTACGTTTACGTGTAAAGAATCCGTTCGAGTATATAATGAACACTGCTACGAAAATGATAAGCATCACACTGGAAACTTGGAACGCTCCGCTAATCTTTTTAGAAGCTTCTGCCGCTTTTTCCATTTGTGAATTATATTGCAGTGCCTTAAATGTAAAATAAATAACGATACTAAAAATCATAGATGCGAAATATACAAAGTAGTCTTTAAAGTTCCGCTGTATGTTGCGGAGGGCAATGCTAGATAAGGTCATCAGCCATACCTCCAGAAATAGAAGACATTACGTCAACGACTTTTTGGAAGAACTGTTTACGCGTTGATTCACCACGGTGCAATTCTTTATATAGTTCACCATCTTTAATGAAAATAACTCGTTTACAATAACTTGCTGCAAATGCATCATGCGTTACCATTAAAATTGTTGAGTTATCATATTCATTTAATGACTTCATACTTTCAAGTAAATCTGTTGCAGATTTAGAATCAAGCGCTCCAGTTGGCTCGTCCCCGAAAATCATACTTGGATTCGTAACGATTGCACGCGATGCTGCGCAGCGCTGCTTCTGTCCACCAGATACTTGATATGGGAACTGACTTAAAATATGATCAATGCCAAATTTCTTTGAGATTTCAAGAACGCGGCGATCAATCTCACTCGCTTTCACCTTTGATAACGCAAGTGGTAAAGCGATATTCTCTTTCACTGTTAACGTATCTAATAAGTTATAATCTTGGAAAATGAAACCTAAATGATCGCGGCGGAATAACGCTAACTTATCGTCATTCATTTTCACGATATCTTTGCCATCAATTAAAATTTCACCGTTCGTCGCATTATCAATTGTAGAAAGAACATTTAGTAAAGTCGTCTTACCAGAACCAGAAGGTCCCATAATTCCAACGAACTCACCTTCTTTTACTTGTAAGTTAATACCTTTTAACGCTGCAAATTTGTTACCACCCGTGTCATATACTTTTTCAATATTTTTTGCTTCTAACACTGTTTTCATCTCGACATCCCTCATTTCTTCTATTCTCTATTTTCAACTATATACACTCTCTACTCTTGCCACTATCGATGTTTCTTACACAAACATGACAGTTATGTAAGGCACATAAGTAAAGAAATCAAAAAGTTAACGTAATGAATTAAAGTACTTTGTTACTATAACATTGGGATATCATACCATCCATTCATTCTCCTTACAGGAACATTACAATTTTGTAAGGTGAAAAATGTACCCTACAAAGTTGTGCACGAAATGTCGGATGGAGCTATTTCATTCCTGCTATTCTATGTACAGAGGAGGTCATAATATGGATTCACTTAAAAATATGAATGCTGCAATGCAGTATATCGAAGACAACCTTACACATGAAATTGATTTTAAGGAAGTCGCAAAAATAGCTTACTGCTCCGAATATCATTTCAAGAGAATGTTTTCTTTTTTAGCTGGCATATCACTATCAGAATATATTCGCTGTAGACGTCTTACTCTCGCTGCCTTTGAACTAAAAAACAACAATGTAAAAGTCATTGATATCGCTATAAAATATGGCTACAACTCACCAGATTCATTCGCTCGTGCATTTCAAAACTTGCACGGTATAACACCTTCAGAGGCCCGAAATAGTAGCCATTCTTTGAAGGCTTATTCACCAATGACCTTCCAATTATCTATTCAAGGAGGAAATGAAATGAACTATCGAATTGAAGAAAAAGAGCCATTTCGAATTATAGGTATTACAAAACGAGTCCCAATCGTTTTTAACGGTGTAAATGAAGAAATTGCTTCTATGTGGAAAAGTTTAAACCCAGAGTCTATTCAAACATTAAAGTCCCTTTCAAACATTGAACCTACTGGAATTATTAGTGCTTCTACTAATTTTTCTGAAGGAAGAATGGCGGAAAAGGGAGAACTTGATCACTATATTGGAGTAGCCACAACAAAGGATTGTCCAGAGCAATTCGCGCAGCTTGAAGTTGCAGCTTCAACATGGGCTATATTCGAAGCTGTCGGTCCATTTCCTGATGCATTACAAAATGTATGGGGGCGTATTTATTCTGAATGGTTTCCTTCTTCGAACTATGAACTAGCGGAAGGACCGGAAATATTGTGGAATGAACAGAAAGACATATCTTCTCCAAACTTTAAAAGTGAAATTTGGATACCGGTTTTGAAGAAGTGATAAAAAAACAAAGCTGCTCTTCCCTAAAAGGAAAAGCAGCTTTATTTACATTTTCAACTCTTCTTTATAAATACTATATGACTTTATTGTTGATACGATAATGCATATTAATATGATTCCAATCCCCATAAAAATATTAAATGGATCTGGAAGCAAAGCCCCAGCATATATACAAAGTGAACCTATTACAAATACCCTCGAAGCAAATCGGTGTGTTTTTCTCCAAACTACAGGATTTTCTAATGTCCAGTCCATTCGAATGCCTACTAACCCGTTCGGCTTCGTTTGTTGCATGTAATTACCTAGTACAAGAAACAATGTTCCAAGTCCAAAATTAAATGCAATTGAGCCCGATGCAATATAATTAGACGCTGCTAATAGTGCAAATATGTTACATCCAAACCCGATAAAGAGAATGGCATAATTAATCGCTGAAAGAACTTTGGATTGCTGTGTAGACTTATCTTTTATGAATCCAAAAACTATCCACATCATATAGAGCACTACCATACTACCTATCGAGAATGAACTTGCTTCTACTTTAGAAAAATATCCATTTACTACTCCTGCCGCATTATAATGACGTGGAATTTGTTCTGGTAAATATGGCCATACAATATACCATCCAATTGCAATGCCAATAATTAAACTCCATGGTAATATGTGTCTTTTCATCCTCTCTCCCCCATAATTTTTTATTAGGCCCCTATTTCTTTTTTATAAGCAATATAAGAATATACCATCGTACCAACAACCAGTACGACTACAACACTTAACAAACTAATCATTTTCCACATTCCCGGAAGGAACGAGGAAAATATGATTACAATACCGCCAATCATCATAATCTTTGATCCTATCCTATGCGTTTTTCTCCACACTTCTTCACTACTTAAAGTCCATGGTGTTTTAATACCTATAAAGAAATTTGGTTTACATTGCTGCATATAATTGCCGAGTACTACAAAAAGGATACCGACCATTATGTTCACAACAATTCCAATTGGAATGTTATATCCTAAAGCATTTGCTAGTGTCATCATATTAATAGTAAATAAGAAAAATAAAATTGCTCCATTAATCCTTCCAAGTGCTTTAGGAAATTTTTTATAGTTCTCGTACCTTGGATCTATCTTAGGCAATACAGTCACTAGTGCATATATAAAAATCATAATTGCTACATCAAAAATCAACATTCCCATTTTTGACATACGCCCATTTACTTCACCATCAATGTTCCAATGACTCGGAACCTCTCCCGGTAAATAAGGCCATGCAGCGCACCATGCAATAATCGTTAAAGCAATTAATAGTAACGGAAATATATGCTTTTTCATTTCCCCTCTTCCCCCTTATTCGTAAATGTAAACACCCAAGTCAACAAATCTTGAAAGACCGTTGTGTTTAAAGAGTACACAACGAATTGCCCTTTCTTTTCATCTTGAATAAGTTCAGCATTTTTAAGTGCGCTTAAGTGGTGTGAAATACTTGGTTTTGTCATATTGAAATGTTCAGCAATCTCACCAGCGGTTAGATCGCCTTCTTTTAATAAGTCTAAAATTTTTCGCCTTGTTGGATCTGCTAATGCTTTGAATGCTTGATTCAATGTCTTTCTTCCTTTCACTAATTAGACATTTAGATATTTATCTAAATGTTAAAATGATTTCAGTCAATTGTCAATTATGTATACAGCCCTTTTTATTTTTTCCACTTCTGACCTACGTCAATTACTATATTGAGTAAAATCTAAAGATTACGGAGAGTAAAAAAAGAAAACAGCTCTTCAAATATACAGGAAGAGCTGTTTTTATTTAAACTTTATTATTTTATTAACAAAAGAAGAAATCCAAAAGATAATCAAGCTTATAATAAAGGACATACCTACTATCGTTCCGAATTCATTTAACCAATAACTAATCATGCTTTCACACACCTAGTATGGATTCTATTACATATAAGTAAGAAATCATTCGTTCTTTGTAGAGTCCTTTTGGACAGTTTTATTCGCCATATCCACTGGAATTTTCATTGTCCAAGTTCCTTCCGTTCCTCCAATTCTGTTAATATTAATATTTACAGATAAGAAGTCTGGAAATCTTTCACCTTCTAACGGTTCAAAAACCATTACTCCTTCTGGTTTATCATGAGCAGCTAACACTGTGTCAAAACTTTCCCCCGCTTGATTCGTTACATAAAATATATCTGTATCTGATGCATCCGGATTACCAATACGATCTTTTTGAAAATTATCGATACGAGTGTTACTAAGAAAATGTAAGTATTGAACAGCATTAAATTTCTTATTTTTATAATGTGGGCTCTCTATTTGTTTCCCGTCTTCTTTACCATCGTTTGTAATCTCAAGCCCAGTTGTATTAAATTTATAAGGAACAAGCGATCCATCTTGCTGTTCAAATCGATAATAAACAAGTATTTTAGCATCTTGAATTAATATTTCTTTTACATGAAGAGTAATACCATTATCTACTACTTTTTCGTTTAACTGTATGGACTTCCCATTCGCAGCATCCTTTTTCACTTCTTCACCAATCATTTCATTTAACTTTACCTCTGGCTTTGCAAAATAGGAATTGTTTAATGCCATTGTACTCGTCGGTATAATGACAGCCGCTATTAAACCTGCTATTAATAATTTCTTTTTCGTCTTCTTTTTGTTTTCTTTTTTATACATTTGACTAAAGGATTGATAAGCTCGCTCTTTAACCTCTTTTGGGACCTCTTGTTTCATTGCTTTTTTACATTCATTTGAAAACGACATTTGAATTAGATTCCTCCTCATCTATTTCTATACTAGATTGATTCCGAATTTTTTCTAACGCTCTGTGAATTCTAGATCTTACTGTACCTATAGGAATTTGTAATAGTTCCGCAATTTCTTCATACTTGTAATCGTGATAAAAGCGATAAACGATCACTACTCTAAACTTAAATGGTAGTTCTTGTATCACTGTTAATAACTGCTCTTCTGTTTCATTTCTTAATAATACTTTTTCTGGAACTTCTACAACAGAATCATCACTTAGTTGTTGTTTTTCAAATAAGCGCATCCTCTTCCATATGTGTTTTCTCCATTGACTAATCTGTTTGTAAACAATTCCATTCAACCAAAATAGAAACGGTCTAGATTGATCATATGTTGAAATAGATTTCCAAAGTTGAAAGTAGATTTCATTTACGATTTCGTTTGTATCATGTCGATTTTTAACTATAGCAAAGACGGTTTCATAGATTCGCTGACTTGTTAAGTTAAATATAAATTCAAAAGCCTCCTCATCACCTTTTAATAAGCGTTCTATCCAGGTATGTATATCTTCATTACTTGCCAAGTAGTGCCCCCTCCTTAACGATGTTCTCACTATATATTGGACGGTAAGCAAAATAAAGTTCCAAATTTCATAAAAAAATATAATACTTTTTACTTTTCACACTTTTGACCTATACTGTTTACTAGCTTATCTTTCAACATAATGAAAAGACTTGAAACACATGATACACTATAGCTACAATTGTTTTTTAGGAGGAATATACATATGTATAAAATTTTAATCGTTGAAGACGATCCAAATATTTCATCATTACTGCAATCTCACATTCAGAAGTACGGTTATGAGGCTGTGGTAGCGGAGAATTTCGATGATATTATGGAATCGTTTAACGCTGTGAAACCACATCTTGTTTTACTTGATGTAAACTTACCGAAATTCGATGGTTTCTACTGGTGCCGTCAAATTCGTCATGAATCTACTTGTCCAATTATTTTCATTTCAGCGCGTGCTGGTGAGATGGAACAAATTATGGCAATTGAAAGCGGTGCGGATGATTACATTACAAAACCGTTCCATTACGACGTTGTAATGGCGAAAATTAAAGGACAATTACGTCGTATTTACGGTGATTATGCACCAAATATTTCTGAACGTATCGTTGAAGTAGAAGGTTTAAAACTATTCCCAGAACGTCCTGAAATTCACTTCGGATCTGAACAAGTTCTTTTAACGAAGAAAGAGGCTATTTTAGCTGAAATGTTATTATCTAAATTCCCTCGTACAGCAAGCCGTGAAGATTTATTAGCTGCGCTTTGGGATGACGAAAGTTTCGTTGAAGAAAATACATTAAACGTAAACATTACGCGTCTTCGTAAAAAGTTTAATGAGCTTGGTATTGAGAACTCTATTGAAACAGTACGTGGACTTGGATATCGTTTTAACGCAACTTGGAGTGAATAAGCATGAAGCTATTTTTACGTGATCATTTTGCATTTTTCCTACTGTACATATTAAACTTCGGTATCATTTTCGTTCTTTATGATGCAGTAGATGGATTTCAAAACAATAAATTTTACTTCGTCGTTTTAAGTTTATATTTATTCATTTGTTTCCTCGCTTATCGTTACGTTCGCAATCGTAGAATGTACCATAGATTAAGTGAGCAACCTGAAAAAATGGAAGATGCGTTTATTGAAAGAGCGACTGCTCCGATGCCTCACGGTGTCAATGAACTCGTGCGTACGCAGTACCGCCTCTTCCAAAAAGAACTACAATCGTATGAAGTAAAACAACAAGAACATCAATTATTCATTAACCATTGGGTACATCAAATGAAGACACCTGTTTCTGTTATGCAGCTTATGGTGCTAGAAATGGAAGACGAGCATTTAATTCCAAAGTTTAAAAAAGAATTAGAGCGTCTAAACCAAGGACTTGATATGGCTTTATACATGGCTAGGTTAAATAACTTCCATGAAGATTTCCATGTCGAGACGATTTCATTAAAAGATACGGTAACAAAAAATATTAACGGATTAAAAGAACTATTCATTCGTAATGGTGTCTTCCCTGTTTTAGAAGTCCATTCTGATTTAAAAGTTGCTTCTGATGCGAAATGGCTAAAATTTATCATCTATCAGTTAATGACGAATGCTGTTCGTTACTCTGGTGAACGCGGAAAGAAAGTTTTCTTATCTGCTTACCGAAACGGAAAAGATATTATTTTAGAAGTTCGTGATGAAGGTGTTGGTATTCCGCAAGAAGATATTCGAAGAGTATTTGAACCGTTTTACACTGGGAAAAACGGTCGCGCATTCGGAGAATCTACTGGTATGGGGCTTTATATTGTAAGTAAAATTTGTGATTATTTAGGTCACTCTGTCAAACTAAATTCTGAAGTTGGTAAAGGAACGACGATTAAAATCATCTTCCACAACGCTGCAAATAATCAGGCAGAACATACGGAGAAGGTGACCGAAGCATGATCGTAACATATGCAAGCAAAATGTATGAGAACTCACTCTCATACATTTTTTGCAATACAACTACTTCTATATCTTCTAGCCGGAGGTATAATCTATGACATTTTGGCAATTTGCATTTAAAAACGTCACGCGCAACTCAAGAGCTTATTTTGCTTACTTTGTAAGTAGCTCCTTTTCCATTGCTGTGTTCTTTTCGTTTGCTGTTTACTTATTCCATCCGAAATTACAAAACTTTGACATGACTTCTGAAATTTCAGGATTAATGGTATTTTCAGAAGTAGTAATTGTATTTTTCTCTTTCTTCTTTTTACTATATTCCATTGGTACTTTTTTAAAAGTTAGAAAAAAACAATTTGGGGTTTTGACCATTTTAGGAATATCGAGAAAACAATTACACCGTCTCGTCTTCATGGAAAATATGTTAATCGGGATTTCATCTATCTTTTTCGGCATGCAGTTTGGAGTTGTTTTTTCGCAATTTTTCTTATTAGTAACAGCCAAACTTACGCATGTTCCAGGAATATATTTATACGGTCCTACTAACGCGTTTATTTTAACAACCATTGTTTTCCTTAGTCTTTTTATCATTGTATCTGCATTCACACCAATGCTTATTCGTACAAAAAAAGCGGTACACCTTTTAAAAACAAATGGTGGAAAACAAAAGGAAAGAAAACCATCCATACTTGTTTCATTATTTGGTGCGATCTGTTTATTTGGTGGTTATGCATTAGCTGGAAATCCTAAATATTTCGTATCAGTAAGCCCGCAAATCGGTGTTATATATATGGTCTCAAGTATTTTCGTTATCCCAACGCTTGTTACAATCGGAACATATTTCTTCTTTTCACAAATTAGCTTCTTACTTATTTATATTTTAAAGAAGAGAAGGAAGTTTTATATGAAACGGATTAATATGCTTTGGGTTTCGGATTTAGCAAGCCGTATTCGAACGAATATTAATATGCTTTTTATTGTAGCGATGCTATCTACTATCGCTTTCACAATGATTACGTTTCTATATGGATTCGGGAAATTTATTAAGCTAGAAGTTAATAGAACTTCTCCTTTCCCAATTTCTTATTTTTCTTATGATGCGAACCCTTTTGTTACAGAGCATTTAAATTGGCTTGAGCAACAATTACAAAAAGAGCATTTCTCTTATAAGAAAATAAAAGCTGATATATATGAAACACCACTAAAAGAAGATAAAGATGTAGCCATTTTTAATGATGTATACGCAATTAAGCAAAGTGACTATAACAAACTTGCGAATTCTTTACGAATGAAACAACTATTTATGGATGATAACGAAGCATATGTGTTAACAGGGACATCTTATATCACCATATTCAACGAATTTGAGCAAAGCTACAAAAGAGATTACATTACACTCTCTAGTACAAATACGAAATTACGAGTAAAAGGCTATGAGTATGTGAATGCAATTCCAGCTGGCTTTTCATATCAAACGATAGTTTTGCCTGATGTTATCGTAAATAACTTACCTAGCACCGTAAAGCATATATCAGCATACAATTACAAAATTCAAAACTGGGAACAGACATATAAAATTGCTGATAATTTTATGGAAAAAGTACAAAAAGATCGAGATACATCCCAGTATGAAGGACCTCTTATTCGCCCCTTTGAATCAGCAGGTTCGTTATACAAAATAACATCTGGCAGTGCTGCATTCTTCCTAATCGGGACATTTTTAGGAGTTATCTTCTTCATTGGAGCTGGTAGCGTTCTTTACTTTAGAATGTATACGGATTTGACGAACGAACAAGAGAAATATATAACGATTTCTAAAATCGGTGTAACAGATACAGAGATGAAACAATCTGCAACCATTCAACTTAGTATTTTATTTTTCATTCCGTACATTATGGCATCCATTCATACAATGTTCGCAACAAAAATGCTACAAGATGTAATTGGTTTATCTCTGTTCAAAGAAGTTTCAGCCGTTCTTATTATTTTTGGATTCGTTGAAATCGTATTTTTCGTATTCATTCGTTCACTTTATATGCAAAAATTATCACAATACACGAGTGGACAAAATATTTAAAACAAACTTGATGAAAAGAGTATTTCCTATGCTCTTCTCATCTTCACCCTATCAGGAGGTTCAGGTGAATGACATTTTGGCAGTTTGCATTTAAAAACGTGACGCGGAACGCCAGAGCTTATTTCGCCTATTTTGTAAGCAGTGCGTTCTCCATCGCAATCTTTTTCTCATTTGCAGTTTATTTATTTCATCCTAAATTGCATATGACAGGCGTGAATTATTCTCTGAACATATTAATGACAATTTCAGAAGTTGTCATTGTGTTCTTTTCATTTTTCTTTTTACTGTATTCAATCGGGACGTTTTTAAAAGTACGAAAAAAACAGTTCGGGATTTTAACAGTACTTGGCATATCTCAAAAACAATTAAAGCGACTCATATTTATAGAAAATATGTTAATTGGTGCTCTTTCTATATTTTTTGGCATTCAACTTGGAGTTGTCTTTTCACAGTTCTTTTTATTAGTTACCGCCAAAATTACACACGTACCTGGTTTATATTTATATCCGCCTACAAGTGCTATCGTTTTAACTATCATCATCTTTCTCGGGCTCTTCATTCTCGTATCATCTTTTACACCGATGCTCATTCGTACGAGAAAAGCCGTACGTCTTTTAAAAGAAGGAACACAACAAAAAGAAAGAAAAGCATCCGTACTCATCTCTCTATTTGGTGCGGCATGTTTAATAACTGGATATGTATTAGAATCCAATCCATTATATTTTATGTCGTTAGGCGATATCATTGGGCTTTTATATGCCGTCTCTAGTATATTTGTTATTCCATCGCTTATTGCAGCTGGAACATACTTTTTCTTTTCACAAATTAGTTTTTTACTTATTCGTATTTTAAAAATGCGAAGAACGTTTTATATGAAACGAATTAATATGCTTTGGATTTCTGATTTAGCAGCGCGCATTCGGACAAACATTAACATGCTTTTTATTGTAGCGATGCTATCGACACTCGCTTTTACAATGATTACATTCTTATATGGTTTTGGAAAATTTACAAAGTTTGATGCAATTAGACAAAACCCTTTCCCGTTTACGTATTTATCACATACTGAAAATACATTAGCTGATGAACATTTAAACTGGTTAGAGCAGAAATTTAATGAAGAGCATTTTACTTATACGAAATTTAAAACGGATATATATGAAGTATCTTCGGCTGAAGATAACACGCAGCTCTATTACGCAATTAAACAAAGTGACTATAATGTACTTGCTAGGGCGTTAAATTGGGAAAAACTCACGGTGAATAAGAATGAATCTTATATTCTTATGAAAGACTTAGATGATCAAGTTATTGGAACACTTCACAATGAAGACAAGAAAAATACTCTTACACTTACTCAAAACAATTTACAACTACAAGTGAAAGAATATAAAAGTTATAGCCCATTCCCAAACAGCTTAATATACCAATTACTCATACTATCTGATGAAAATGTAGAAGCCTTATCCACCGTTTCCAAACAAATGAGTGTATATAACTTCAAAGTTACAGATTGGGAAAAAGCACATAATATCGGTTCATCGTTTATCACAAAAATCAATAACGACAATGCAGCAATTCAAGTAGAACACCCACCTTTCCATGCAAGTGAAGCAAGCGATTCTCTATACACAACAAAACTAAATGTCGCTTCATTCTTCTTAATTGGTACTTTCTTAGGTGTTATTTTCTTTATCGGTGCTGGTAGTGTTCTTTACTTCCGAATGTATACAGATTTAACAAATGAGCAAGAAAAATATATAACGATTACGAAAATTGGCTTAACTGAAACTGAAATGAAACGTTCAGCGACAATTCAGCTTGCGATTCTTTTCTTCGTGCCTTACATTATGGCATCAATCCATACGATGTTTGCGACAAAGATGCTACAAGAAGTTTTACATCTCTCGTTCTTCGCTGAGATTACAGTCGTACTGTTGATTTTTGGAACAGTTGAAATTTTATTTTTCCTTTTAATTCGTTCCTTTTATATGCAAAAATTATCACAACATATTAAGTTTTAAAATTAGAAAGGTGATTATTATGGAAGAAGTATTACACATAAAAAACGTCTCAAAAGTATATGAGGGAAAAGTCCCTCATACTGCTTTAAAAAATATAAATTTACACGTAGATAAAGGTGAATTCGTTGCCATTATGGGGCCATCTGGTAGCGGGAAATCTACATTTTTAAACGTTATTTCTACAATTGATTCTCCTACTTCTGGTGACGTCGTTATTAACGGAAAAAAACCACACACATTTCGTAGAGAGAAGTTAGCTATTTTCCGCCGCCAAGAGTTAGGATTTGTTTTCCAAAACTTTAACCTACTAGATACACTAACAATCGGTGAAAATATCGTACTACCTTTAACATTAGATAATGTTCCATTAAAAGAAATGGATGAAAAGCTTGATAACATTTCAAAAAAGCTTGGAATTGATCATATTTTGGACAAACGTATTTTTGAAGTTTCTGGAGGACAAGCACAGCGTACTGCAGTAGCTCGTGCTGTTATTCATCACCCTTCTCTCTTACTAGCCGATGAACCGACAGGGAACCTAGATTCGAAAGCGGCAATTGACGTAATGGAGTTATTTACGAAATTAAACAAAGAAGAAGATGCAACGATTTTAATGGTTACGCACGATCCGTTTGCGGCAAGTTATTGTAACCGTGTTATTTTCATTAAAGATGGAGAGCTTTACAATGAACTGCACCGCGGATTATATCGCGAGAAGTTTTATCAAGAAATATTAGATGTTCTAGCCTTATTAGGAGGCAGACGTGGATGACGTTTTGGCAATTCGCATTTAAAAATGTCTCACGTAATTCAAAAGCATATTTCGCCTACTTTGTAAGTAGTGCGTTTTCTATCATGGTTTTCTTTTCATTTACTGTATACGCGTATCATCCACGCTTACAGAGTGTACAAAGCTTTCAAGAACGTGATCCTCTAATGAACTTAGCTAGTACAGCACAGCTTGTGATCGTTATGTTCTCGTTCTTCTTTCTCTTATATTCAATTGGAACATTTTTAAATGTTCGGAAGCAGCAATTCGGGATACTCACTATTCTTGGTATCTCACAGAGACAATTAAAAAGATTGTTATTTACCGAAAACATGATAATTGGGATATTATCTATCTTTATCGGCATTCAAGGTGGACTTGTATTTTCTAACTTTTTCTTATTAGTCACTTCGAAATTAACAAGTGCGAAAGGTCTCTATTTATATTGGCCAACAGAAGCGATTATCGTTACAACCGTAACGTTTATCATTTTATTTTTAATCGTTTCTACATTTACACCAATGTTTATTCGTACTCGAAAAACAACGAAGCTTATTAAGGGCGTTAACAAAGAGAAGAGCGAAAAAAAACCATCTATACTCATTTCACTATTTGCTTTAACTTGTTTAGGACTATGTTATTATATTGCCGGTTATCCGCAAGGCTACATAACGGAAAAAAATGCACAAAATGGATCTGTATTCTTAATTATGCTATCTATTTTACCGCTTGTAGTGATTGGGACGTATTTATTTTTTTCACAAACATTTCTTCTCTTTATCTATATTTTAAAGAAACGAAGAAAGTTTTACTTAAAACAAATAAATATGTTATGGATTTCAGATTTAGTTTCTCGTACACGCAGTAATATTAATGTACTCTTTATTGTTTCTATGCTATCTGCACTTGCATTTACAATTATTATCGGGTTATTTGCTGCAAACAATAATACGAAAGCACCCATACTAGAACGATATCCAATACCATTCACCTATACATCAGAAGGTGTTAATGCATTTGAACAAAAGCATATTACTACGATTGAAACTGAACTTACAAATGCTAATTTTCAATATGACAAATATAAGTTTACCGTTTTAAAAGATACAGCTTTAAAAGAATCAATTGCCATTATGAAAATGAGTGATTATAACGCAATAGCACAGCAATTAAACAGACCAAAAATCACTCTCGATTCTTCACAAGTTTATAATATTTCTCGCTATTCACCAGCGTTATTAAATCTCGTGTCTAACCCATTTGCGAAGCAGAACACAATTACACTTGGCTCTAATAAAAAGGAATTTCAAATTAAAGGTTTTATTAATAGAGGAATTGAGCCTCCCTTTGCATTACCTCACTTAATTGTGATGCAAGATGAAGTAATTGAAAATATGATTCCTCATATTGAAACAATTACAGTCTATAACTACTTCGTGGCAAATTGGGAAAATGCAATTGTCCCAACAAAAAATATATTAAAAAGCTTAGATCACGATGCAGAAACCTTGTATGAAGCACATAAAAATGAAGAAGATTTCATTAAACCATTTTATATTTATACAGCTACGGATGAACTCGTTCATAGTAAAGGAAATGCAGTCGCTCAATTCTTTATTTGGGCATTTCTCGGCTTTATTTTCTTTATCGGAGCAGCTAGTGTTTTATATTTCCGTATGTATAATGACTTAACAACTGAAAGACAAAAGTATATTACGATTACAAAGCTTGGCTTAACTGAATCAGAAATGTTTCGCTCTGCAACGATTCAATTAGGAATTTTATTTTTCGTTCCTTACATCGTTGCTGGTGTTCACACATTATTTGCGGTTAAGTTTTTACAAAGTATGTTTTCTTTCTCCTTACTAAAAGAGACATGTATCGTACTCACCTTTTTCGGGATTATCGAGATTATTTTCTTCTTCTTAATCCGTTCTCTGTACATTAATAAATTATCACAGCATATAAAAATATGAATAAAATGGCCTTGTGCAATACGCACAAGGCCATTTTCAATAGTTTTTAATAATTAGCAGCAATATCCACCATAGCCGCCTGCGTAACCGCCGTAACCACCATAGCCACAACCGCCGCCTCCGCCGAAGCAGCTAGCACCGATGATAATTAATAAAATAAACAATACGATTAGAAGCGCAAAACCGCCTCCGCATCCACGTCTACGATCGCAATCATCATGTCTGTGTTCACACTTTTCGCTCATTACCCTATTCCTCCTTTAGTATCATTCATAACAAGTTCCTCTTGTTCTAAATGAGGGGATTCCATTTATATTATGTTTTCAGGGCGAATAGGAAGCTTGGCTTACCTAAAAACGGGCTTGTTTTAGAAATTAGGCTTAATCAAAAAAAAGATACCTATTCAGGTATCTTTTAAAGAAACATATTCAACAAAAGGGCAAAACCGAATGCAATAAATGCTAACAATGTCTCCAGCACCGTCCACGTTTTAAACGTTTCCTTCACCGTCAAACCTAAATACTCTTTTACAAGCCAGAACCCTGCATCATTTACGTGAGAAAACATTAATGAACCTGCACCGGTTGCAATAACGAGAAGCTCTAAATTCACACCAGACATGTGCTGAATAACCGGTGAAACAATCCCTGCCGCTGTCGTTAATGCTACTGTAGCTGAACCTGTTGCAATTCGAATTAATCCAGCTACCATGAAAGCTAATACAATTGGTGATAACGAAATATGTTCTGCCATTTGTGCAATGGCCGTTCCAACGCCGCTTTCAATTAATATTTGTTTAAATCCACCGCCTGCACCAATAATTAAAATAATGGAACCGACAGGCAATAAACTTTCATCTGTTAATTTTTTAATCATCTTTTTATTAATTCCTTGTCTTATTCCAAGTAAATAAAATGCTGCGAAACATGAAATAAGTAAGGCGATTACTGGACTTCCTATAAACACGAAAAATTCAGTCAATTTTTTCGGTAATGAAATATATGGTGCAACTACTGATAAAATCATCAATACAACTGGTAATAAAATAATAAAGAATGAAACTTTACGACTTGGCAAATCAGTTGATACTGTCGTAACTCGAACAAGCTCCGGTTCATTTTCAGGTATAACCCTCTTATGTACCCACTTTGCAAATATTGGGCCTGCTATAATAGCCGTCGGTAACGCGATAATTAATGAATATAAAAGTACCTTTCCTAAGTTCGCGTTATAAATACCGATTGCTGTCATAGCACCTGGATGCGGAGGTACTAGTCCATGTACGATAGATAATCCCGCAATAACAGGTAATGCAATTAATAATATGTTTTGCTTCGTTGTTTTTCGAATTGAAATAACAAGTGGTAATAAAATGACGATCCCTACTTCAAAAAACACGGGAATCCCTATAACAAATCCTGCAAATAACATAGCCCAAGGTAATTTTTTTACGCCGAAAAATCGAATAAAGAAATCTGCAACTTGCATGCCTGCCCCTGAATCAGACATCATTTTCCCGAGTATAGTCCCAAGTGCCAAAATACCAACTAAATGCCCTAGTACACTACCAACACCAGTTTCATAGGCAGTGACTATTTTCGTTAAGTTCAGTCCAGACATAATAGCTAAAAACAAACTCGCAACTGTTAAACTAATAAATGCATGCCATTTCCACCATGATACCCCTAAAATAACAATTGTGATTGCAAGTAACGTGATGATTAATAAGTATATATCCATCTCTCATTCTCCTTACTTTTATCCCGATTGGTGTGGACTAATAATTAGTGGGTGATGCCCTCCTCCACTAATTAAAGTTTTACTTTATAAAAAAAAAGGGAACATCCCCTCTTTTTTATACGTCATAATTCACTACATAATGCTGCATTTCTGTATTGTAGTAGCCTTCGCTATATTCAATTACTTCACCAACTTCATCATAAGAATAGCGCATACGTTTTAATAACGCTGTTCCCTCTTTTTCCCCTAGCGCTTCTGCAACGAAATTAGGCGCAAGTCCAACTGCGAATTCATCTCTGAAGTTTTCTAAATGTATACCTCGGTCCTCAACTAAATCGTAAAGCGATTGTAAATCAAAGTCCGATAAATCTGTACTCGCCATTCCTGCTGAGAAATAGTGCGTATAATGAATGTACGGCGTATCATTTAACATATATAGGCGCTCGATACGAAAACTCTCTTTACCGAATAATCGAAACGGCACTGTTCCTTCTTCATTATGCACGATCTCTGCTTTTAGCAATTTCTTCTGTACTTTATATCCTTCTTCCACTAATACTTCTGTAAATTTCTTACCCTTTGACAGTTTTGTCGCAGAAGTATTACGAATCACTTTCGTTCCTTTGCCGCTCTTCTTTTCCAAATATCCTTCTTGAGCGAGTTCTTTAATCGCATTACGCACTGTAATCTTACTAACTTTGAACTCTTCTTCTAATTGCGGTTCTGAAGGAATATTCGTATGAATCGCATATACACCATGTAATATTCGATCACGAATAATGTTTTTTATTTGTAAATATAACGGTCCTTTTTTCCTCGTTACGTTCACTGTTACACCCACTACCTTTCTACATCACCTACTGATGCCGTCATCGCCCGAAGTATATCTTTCTCTGATGACATTGGCGTATCACCGACGATTGTATGTGCTAGCATTCCAGCTGCTGACGCAAATGAAACAGCTTTCTCTGGTGCAAACTCTTTTATCTCGCCATGAATAATTCCGCTCGTATAAGCATCTCCAGCACCTATTCTATCATATACAGAAAACGTAAGTGTTTTTGCAAAAGTGAACGAACCATCTTTACATATAAACCCGCGAAGCGAATGTGTATTATCACTGTTAATAGAGCGATGAGTACCAGCGATTGTAGCGATATGATACGTTTCAGCTACCTTTGGAATGAGATCCAGCAGCTGCGCCTCACGCTCCGTCTCTTCTGTTTTCATCCCAAGAACGAACATCGCATCTTTTTCATTCATCATAACGATATTAGCGAGTCCTAGCATTTCTTCATAATGTGGTTTTGCCTGTTCATATCCGTCTTCTCCCCAAAGTGAGGGACGATAATTACAATCAAAAACGACGGTTCCTCCGTTTTCTTTAACTGCTCTCGCTAAAGATTTCATATGATGACGCACAGTATCATTCATCGCAAGTGTAATACCGCAAAAATGAACGATATCAATTTCCTTTGCAATTTCTTCAAATTGGTACATCTCTTCAGACGCCGTATTGAAGCTACTTTCTAGTCGATTCGAATATGTAACGCGGCTTGCACGTGCACCGAATCCATTTTCTAAAAAATACATACCTACATATTTACCGCCTCTTGAAACAAGAGAAGTTTGAATCCCTAACTTTTGAATGTAAGATACAGCTGCATCTCCAACCGAATTTTCCGGTAAAGTTGAAATAAGAAGCCCTTCATGCCCTAAGTGAGAAAGTGCCGCTGCAACGTTCACACCTGTACCTGAAAATGAGTAATTTAACGTGTTAGCTTGCGACAACAATTCATATCCAGGTACTTGCAGGCGCATCATTACTTCGCCGAACGCTGCAATTTTCTTACGCATATTGATCAACTAGCTTCTTCACGACTGCTAATAATTCACGCACATCTTCTACTTTCGTTTTACCAGTTTCTTTATCAATAATAGAAGAGTACACGTGCGGAATAACTTGCTCTACATTTGCCTCAAGCGCAATACGTACAATTGTTTCGAAGTTTTCTTTATCAATTCCGCCTGTTGGCTCTAATGCGAAGCCTTCTTCTGCACAAGCTTTCGCAACTGCGCGATACTCTTCTTCATGAGCTAGCCCTTTCATCGGGAAGTACTTCAATGAATTTCCGCCCATATCACGTACAAGTGCGATCGCTGTTTTAATTGGAACGATTGCTTTTTCTTCTCCAGCCGCACTAATTGGGCCAGTAGAAATATTTACGTAACCTACTTTTCCTGTTGGCGATACTAAACTATTAATCCAGCTATCTTTTTCGCCAAGATTTGCACGTGTCGCTCCAACTGAGGGGAACACTTGGTTAATATGGCTACCAGGATAACGCTTCGCAATTTCAGCTACAACTGCCGCTTGGCGATTATCTCCTGCGCCTAGTCCGATTGATACAGCGTCATCAATTTCTTTTCCGTATGCTTTCATAGCTGTAACAGCTTCTTCTACTGTTGGATAGTCTTTTGATAACACTCCCACTACTACATAACCTTCTGCTGCTTCAAAAATATCTTTCGCATTTTGGATATTGTTCGCTAATACATTTAATGCTACGCGGCCTTTATAAAAACGTTTTTGAATGTTTGTCATTTTAGTTTCCCCCTACAATTTCTCTCATTTTTTCTTCAATCACATGTATGTCATCACCTTGAAGTGGACGTGGATCGATATCAAAGAATCCTTGTCTTACTCCATAATCACGTGTATAAATTGCGATTTCCCCTTCGCGTAATGCAGTCACAACGTCTTTTGCTGATTTGTTTAACTCTTTCTCGTTAATATGAATACGTGCTCTAAAGATTGCTCTTCCAGCTTCATCTTGAACGATCGTTACATTTACACCATTTAATTCTTTTAGCGGCATAAGTACTTGTAATTGCTCTTTTTCTTGCTCGCTCTTATCTTCTTTTACTCCGTACTCATCAAGCGCTTGAAGTAAACCGAAAGTCGTCTCTTTCCCAACCTTCATACTTCTTCCGATGCAATGTAATTGTACTTTCAGCCATTCAATATATTTTCGTTTCCCACCAACAATACCAGAAGTAGGTCCTTCAATTGCCTTTGAACCGCTATAAATGGCAAGGTCTGAATACTTCACATATTTTTGAATGTCTTCTTCAGCTGCCGCATCAACGATAAGTGGTACGTTATTTCGCTGCGCTACTTCCCATGCTTCTTCAACAGAAATCATATTTTTTTGCACGGCATGATGTGATTTCACATAAAGAATCGCTGCTGTATTTTCACCAATTGCATCTTCAATATGCTCTGCTTTCCCTTCATTTGCGTAGCCAACTTCTACAAGTTTACCGCCACCTAAGTAAATCATCGTTTCAACAGGAGCACCGTATTGAACGTTATGACCTTTTAACATAATCACTTCGTTTTTCGCGATTACTTCTTGATGAAGTCTTTCACTTTTACGGCGATTTCCTTCTGTAACGATACCAGCGATAGAAAGCGCAATTCCGCTCGATGCTGAATTCACAACGACCGCTGCCTCTGAATCTAGAATTCTCGCAATATGGTCCCCAGCTTTATCTATATAAGTTACGTTTAATATTTTAACAATTGTTCAGTTCCTAACCTTTGAA
>NZ_JBMDKC010000080.1:0-25978 GCF_057809515.1 Bacillus sp. FG16 | reverse complement strand
GTTGCAATGTACGAGAAGAATAGAGATACGGTGTGCTGTACAACATTTGATATTGACTCATACATCCTCACCATCCATATAAAATTCTAGGTTCTTTAGATACATATGAGGGAGTAGAAGAAAACTAAAGTTGTACAAAAAATAAATACTAGACCCACGGCAACGATTAATGCTTTTTCGGGCCATTCACAGATCTAATGATAAGAAAATTGTTCTTATCTGCCATAAGATAACTAAAAAATGTTAACTCTTCATGTTGAAATTTTAAACGATAACAGTTTTAAATTTTCTCAATATTATAATTATTATTTTTATGTTAAAATAATAAGACTTAAAAATTAAAAAAGGAGACTCATAATGAATTTAATGCAATCTAGTTCTAACAACCAATTAGTAATCGAATTAGAAAAGTGGTATTCATTAATTCGAAAACAACATGTAAAAGAAGCTGAAAAATACTACACTTCAATTAACGCATCCTTTTCCAAAACAGCTTCTCCAATAGCTACGTTATACTTATTATTTCGTTATAGGTACTTAATACTATTAGAGGATTATCAAAGTGATTTAGAACTAAATATCTCACAGTTTGATAGTGATTTTAAATTGAACTATTATTATCATTTTTTCAAATTCATACACCGTACAAATACTGGAGATTATCAACAAGCTCAATATTATTTTGATAATGCCAAAGAATTACTAAAATATATTGATGACGAATGCGAAATTGCAGAATTTAATTATCGCGCCTCTCTTTACTATTACTATCTAGATGATCCTATATTAGCGATTCATCATAGTAATAGTAGTCTTAATTTATTTTCTCAATATAATGAATACGAAATAAAAATAGCTGCCTGCGAAAACACTCTAGGCATGTCCTATACAACATTAGAAAAATGGCAATTGGCTGAAGAATATTTACTTTCATCACTTAACACGTTCAAAAATCACAATCTACAACAATGCGTTTTAAAAGTAACTTACAATTTAGGGTTATTGTATTCTGAACAAAACCGCCCTAATCTGGCTATAGAGCACCTTTTGAACTCTTTTGAAAATGAAAAAGACTATAAAACAATGTTTCTTTTAGCTCGTGAATATTACAAATCAAATAACCACACACAAGCGTTATTTTTATTACAGAAAGGCTTGCCTTTCTGTGATAAGCTATATACACAGCATTATAATATCCTCATGGCTTTCATTGAAAATAAACCGTTAGAAGAATTAGAAGATATCATAACAACCGCTATAGAATATCTAGAACCGCATAGACTATGGAAAGACATTCAATTCTATAGTGATGAATTAGCAATTCGTTATTTAAACCAAAAAAACCCTGAAAAATCTAACGAATTCTTTTATAAAAGTTATACTACCAAAAAATCACTTAATTAATGGGAGGTAATAAAATGAAAATATTAAAATTTACTATATTAACAATAATGAGTATTGGATTATTATCATTCGGTTTACCCAACGACCATAATCAAGAACTAGGAATTGATCAAAAATCAAATAAAATTCTTATTCAATATGGTCACGGCAAAGGAATTTAACCAAATAAAAAAACGGTATTTTCATACCGTTTTTTTATTTGGTTTCAAAGCGAATATCTCTCCCATCTTCTCCAATTGTTCGTTTATTATTGGAAATTGATTTTGCTTCGGGAAGCATTTCTCCTGTAGAACGATTAGTCCAATTCGAACTACTATTGATACGCCATTCTTTATTTTCCTCTATCCACTCTATCCAAAATTCAATATCTACCATTTGCCCATACACAGTAGCAGGCTTACTATATTTCACATATGTCGTGATTGTTTGATTTGGCTGATCGATTTGACTGTATGTATCTAATACTTGAAAAGTTTGTATATTCCCTTCTTTAGTTGCGGCCCTCCAGTCTGCAAGGTACGAATACTTCGGCAATAATTCTTCTTGAACACGCTTCGTTAAATATTTCTGTTGTATCCCACGTACCGTTTCATCCGATATCCTACTATCTTTTTTAAATAAATAATGATCTAAATATTCTTTCGTGCGTTGCTCCACGACTTTTACATCATCAGCTGTTAATTTCTTTTTTTGCTCTTTCTTTTGAGAAGTTTGTTGCACTTCCTGTTTTGCTACTTGTTCCGTAGGAGAGGAATCACCGCTTTTGGCTACGATGATTCCGACCATAACTCCCACTACAAGGAGTAAAGCACCGATGACACTATATAACACCTTTGTCTGTTTCAAGCTATTCACCCTTTCCTTCTATAGTTCTAAACCTCTATGTTTCATTTTTTGCCTTCTGATTTCTTGTTGATGCTCATATTCTCTTTCTTTTGCTTCTTGACGCATTTTTTGACGCGTACGCTCCAGAATATCTGATACTTCCAGTAAACCATCTAAACGATTTTCTTTCTCTTGGAATTGATGATACGACAACTTCAGTTCTTCCAACTCTGCTTGGCGTGCTTCCCCATTTTCTTTGACTAACTCTTGCTTGAGTTGTAGAACCTCTTTCGCCTTTTCAATACGCTCCTGTACAGCCTGATACTCTTTGAGTAATGTTTGATCTCGTAGTACCACTCGCTTGAACGTATTCCCTTTTGTTTCTAACTCTTTCTTCTCTTCTTCTGCTTGTGCTAAGACTTGTTCTGCCTGGTGTACTTTCGCAAATTTTTGTACCACCGCTGATACATGCGAAATACTTTGCTTCACATGCAATTTTTTACGAATAATTTTATCTTGTAGGTCTTCCAAGTTCCCTTGACGATTCACAAAATCATACACCGTGCCACTTTCTTCATTCCACAGTTTCATTTGAACCAATACTTGTCGCTCTTTTTGACTCAGTAAATGACGATGGGTATACAAGTCTTTCAGCTCTGGATATGTTTCTCCCACATAACGAATCGCTTGTTCTTCCAATACCTTTTTCGCTTGTTGAATAAGTGGTAATTGCACTTCCGCTATCCGTTCTTTCCGAAGCGCTTCTTTCTCTATTTTCCCTACATTCCACTTCATTCGTTGTAAACTATATGCTAGGTTATTTACATCAATTCCTTTTTGAGTTAACCACGTTTTTAATTTCTCTAATTGATATTGATGAGAACTTGTTTTTCTCCACTTTGAAGAAAGTTTTTGATACTCACCTGCTCGTTCAATCGCAAGTTCATATGCCATTCTTTTTGTTCTAGCTTCATCTAATATGATCTTAATTGGTGTATTCGTTAATTGTTCTTGCAACTGGTCAATAGCCACAGACACATTGTGATAGGTTACTTCTTTCCGTAATACTTGTTTGGCTTCCTGTAACATCTTTTCTTCTTTTTGCTGTAGCGAAAGTTTTGTTACATAAGATATACTTTCTTCTTCTGTTACATCTCTTCCCGTCTCTTGTTTCCATCTTAACCACTTACTCATAACAGGGCTATTTTCTGTCATCCCTAATGATTGAATAACCCCTTGTGTTTTCGGATATTGTTTCAACTCTTGTTCACAACGTTCTACTAAAATCTTACGAGCTTTCACTAACACTTTTGCTTGCTCAATAATGTGTTCCACACGTTCCGAACATTTTTGTTTTTGTTCCGCCACTTTCCATTTATGAAGTTGCTTTCTACGCTTATCAATGGCATCAATGGTTACTTCTTTTCTGATAATTTTTCCCGCTTCTGATAGCACTTCATTTTCTTTCACTCTTTGCACAATCATGCCCATAGAAAGTGAAGGCGATTGTTTCATTTCTTCTAACAATTGAATCGCAATTTCTGGGTATTTTTCTTCCTTCCAATCACGAAGATATACGCTGTATCCTTGGCGAGAAAGATAGGACATCGCTTGCAATTCATACCACTGAATGGCTTGTTTCGTATCCTCTCTTTGTGCTTCTAATATATTCATATTTGACACAAAACGAGTATCCGAAATACGTCCATCATTCTGCTGTTTTTGCATACTCTTTTCCCAACGATCTAACAGGACTACATGAGATTGTAGACGTTCATAAGTTACAGATTGCTTCAGATGACTTTCAACCTTTTCCATAACCATGTCACGCTCGACCGCTTCTACAAGTGACACCATATCTTCTGTTTGCAATTCTTTCATTTTTTCATACATGCGAACCGAATATTCACCTTGTAATTCCATTGGTTGTTCTTGAATATATACGTGCAGATTTTTCTCTTCTAACTGTCGATAAGCGGATGTTTCAATTTGCTCTTTTAACCATGTATAAGAATGTAATTTCTGTTTCGATTTACTATCTTGTAAACGTTCTTGTTGTTTCGTAACAAGCTCGATTTTTTTATTAAGATCGACATATCCTTTTACGGATATCTCTACTTTTGAAATCGAATCTGTTTCTTTCTTTTGTTGTTCTTTAACGAGCGATTGTCTCTTTTCTTGTAAGGAAATGAGACGCTGATTATAGGCTTGCACACGACGATTATATTCTCCTGTTTCTGTACGAATCCCACGTTTCTCTAACTGATGTTCTTTATAACCGATATGCTTTGTTGGTAACAACTCAATTCCTCGTTCTTCGTAAGAACGATGGTCAATTCTCTCTTGTACATTTTCTTTTTCTAAAGACAAATTTGCATACTTCGCCCATGCTTCTCTCCATGCAAGTAGATTTTCTTTCTTATCCCAATCTCTATTTTTCTTTTTCACAAATCCATCCTGAGAAATCTCACGAGTTGTCAATAAAATGTGGGCATGAGGATTATTTTTGTCATCTCGGTGAATGGCAACATCAGCAATCATGCCTTGTTGTACAAATGTATCATGTGTAAACGTTAAAACAAGTTCTCGTTGTTGTTCTTCTGACAATTCATTCGGGATTGCTACAACCACTTCTCTTGCTAATCGACTGTTTCCTCTTTTTTCAAAACGTTCTACTTCATTCCATAAATCTTGACGACGAAAAACCCATGATGGTGCTTCAGAAGGTGCTAGGATATGCGTCTCAGGTTGCACGGTACGAGAGTAGTATTTGGTTTCTTTTGTTCGTTCACAATACAATGCTTCACCACTTCGATACGCAGCACTCGCTACTACATTTTGTTGTTTCTTTCTTGAAATTGTTTTTACCTTTAAATGATAAATCGCCATATCCTAGCTCACCTCCTCAAATTTGATACTTCCACTATACAAACCCCGTAGGTAACAACCGATGTATTTCGGTTGGTAAAACGTACAAACTGAAAGTTTGTGTAAGTGCGCACTGTACGTTCCTTACAGTGAATATTTTACCATCTTTTCTTCTTTCTTTCTATAATTTTCTGAATTATTTTTATTGATTTTATTATCCACACAAATTATAATTGATGTACATAGTTTTTCTATCTACTGAAATTCAGGTGATAAAAAATGAAACATGAAACAGAGTTAAAAAAGATTGAACGAGAATTAGAGTACTTAAAGATCACAAAACGAGAATTGCAATTTCAAGATAAGCAGCATGATAGAAAAAAACGAACGAAACGATTAATAGAAACAGGTGCGTTATGCGAAAAATACTTCGATATGTACCACATGACAATTGAAGATCGAGAGGAAGTATTTAAAATATTTTCTAATTACATCAAAGCAAATATGCCTAATCGTTTTCATAAAAAAGAAAATACTTAGTAGGTTAACAAAGTAATTTATAAAAGGTGGTAGATTACATGAGTAATAAAACCGTAGAAAAATTAAAAATACTTTTAGAAAAGGAAGAACAACTCAAAAAAGCAAAACAAGAATTAAAAAGAAAAATGAAACTTGAGGAAAAGAAAAAAAGAGAGAAGCTGTGTAAAGATACTGGTGAACTAACAGAAAAATATTTCAATATTGAGCATCTATCTATCGAAGAACGAGAAGTATTATTTGAATCAATTTCTATTCGTGTTAATGAAAAAATCGAGAATTTATTTTCTAGCGCACAACAAATAAAATATATTTCATCTGAAGATGAAAATAACAATACTGTTTCCAAACATTCTTCTGTAGCTCTGTAGACCTTCTAAGTAACTATACTCATACAAAGGGGGATTATTATTTTCATGCATCTGACAACGTACGTTGTGTTAAATATGTTTGATAGTACACTTTCATTCATCCAAGCAAGTAACCTAGAACAAGCTTGTGAAAATCTGAAACATTCTTCATTTGACTTGCAAAAGACGTGGAGAATACATGATATATCTTGCTATAGCAAAAAAGATGCAATAATGATATCAGCTCACAATAAATCCGACAATAATTATGTTCGTTATCTCATTATGAGTAAGAGAAAATGGGATGAAGAAAAAGGTAAATTTCAAACTGTATTTAGAGAGATATCTTATCACAATAAGTGATGAAATCCTCTCTTCATTTTTAAAATTTTTAGTGAAAGAAGGACTTCCCTTGATTCAAATAAAAAGTTTCCTATTGGAACGTGATGTTCAATGAAATATTGTATGAAATGCAATAATATAGTTGAACACCTAAGTTATAGTACGTTACGTAAAATCAAAAAATCCGCCGCTGAGTTCAAGCATTCGGATAAAGAAGAAATGCACAAAATTAAAATCTCCGCACTTCAGTTTTCCAACAAAAAAATTTGTGAATATTGCTATTTAGAAGATTTAGCATACCTCACAACAATTATGAGAATAAAAGCCATACAACAAGAAAAATCCCTGTCTTAGAATTTCGTTTCTACGAACAGGGATTTTTTACTGACATTATTTTTTGGGACTCATTTGTTTTTTCTTCATTTGTTCTTGATTCCATTCAAAGGTGATATCTTTAATTTCTTTCAAATCTAATTTCTCCGCTGGAATAATATCTATAATGGAGCCTTTAAACAAACAATGCGTCTTTTCTTCTGTTTGAACAAAAATAGTATAGGTATCTCTCCCATCTATAATTCCCTTTACCGACTTCCCACCTTGCAGCACAAACGTACAAGGCATCTTCTTATGATCTAAATATTGCATGACGAAATCCAATTCTATATACATTTCATCTCTCCCTTTCTATTGTACAAAATGCTAAAAATTAATTATCAATTCCCGAAAATTATCATCTTGAACTAATCGCCAAATATTGTACTCTCATCAACGTCATCCAAATAAGCATTAGCTTTTTGTTTCTCTTCAATTGACTCTGATTCTTGTTGTGCTTTTACTTTCTCGCTCATATCCACTTTCTCAATATGCTTTTCTTCTTTCTCGACTTTTTGTTCCTTTACTTCAGCAATTGGAACATTCTTGTTTTGATGAAAATTATTTATATTCGCGTTTTCTAGCAACGCTGAAATGTCTTGATAAAACTTTTCCTTCATGAACAGATCTCTTTGCATTTTCTTCGATACTTCATAATCTGTTACATCATCTATTCCGTACTGATCTACAAAATGTAAAACTAACGTAATTAACGATTCAGATAGATTCGTTTGTGCATTGAGCCAATCATAAAATTTGGGATTTGTCTCTTTTTTAAAATTCCAATTGTATTGTTCTCTCTGTTTCTGTTTACTCATTTCTTAGCCACCTTAGAAGCCAATTTCTTACTTAAAATCTCCATACCTCTAACATTCATTTCTGTTGCATAAGTTGGTGAAATCCACAGTAATTGCATATCATTTACTTCACAAAACTCAAATGCTTTTTTATACAAATCTTCTTTTAGCGCAATGCTTCCTCCTCCGTAAACCGCGAGAACTTCAGCTTGGCTAGCTGTTTTATAAACATATGCTTTTTCGATATCATCATAAATCCCTTGAGCTTGCATATAACGAGTTTCTTCTAAAAATTCTACAGCCTTATCATGTTTTTTATCATTAGGATCAGTAACTAATTCACTGAATTGTTGACGATTGATATCTACGCCACCCTCATATTCTTCTTGCAACAATTTAATTGCTCCCTCTATTGCATGACCAATCCCTCTTTTTTCTCCCCAACAAGCGTCTGGAACAGGGTTTAAACCCTTCGAAAAAATGTATTCAGAGGTACCATCTCCAATATCAGCGTGCAGAATTTTTTTATTTTTAAAATATTCACCATTTACTTTTTCCTCTACCAATAGATTAGCTTTTCTTTTTTTAACCTCTTTATCATTTTCTTTACTATCTGTTTCTTTTTTATACAACTTATTAAAGTCATCGAACATATCTTGATTCCCTTCAAAGATGGCATATAAAGCTGGAATACCTTCACGAGTTACTTTTACAGTTTCAAATTCGATTTGCACTGTTACTTTTTCTTCACCCACGTACACGATCACAATATGCACATTTTCTTTAAAACGGCTTTCTAGGAAACGAGCTTTCTTTCCTTCATATTCAGAAGCTGGAATGGCTAATATTAGTGATGCAGGTACCTCTATACTTTTTGGTAATTCTCCTACTTCTTCATAAATCGTTTGAACCGCTTTTGTTGCCATAACAGATAGAACATTAACCACTGGTATATCTCGTTTATATTTATCTCCCAATTCAATATCAAGGGCATCAGGCTTACCATTTGAATGTGCAGCACGATATCCTACATAGAATTTTCCATCACGTTCAATTGCATCACTTGTTACATGAACACAAATCTCATTCATTAAATTAGTTACACTTTGTTGCAAACTTCCTTCTTTATTTGTCACGCGGCCAAATACACGCTTATTTACATCTGGTAGTTTGATTACCTTTCCACCATTAATCACCATTTTCAATTCACTATTTCCGATATCAGCGACTGTTCTCATCATCATATTCAAAAACCACCCTTTTCATATATTTTTTATACGTTTTTTATATTTTAAACCATCCGCCTTTAGATTTCAATAAAGCACGCATTTATTTTATATATTTTATATATATTTTTTGTATTAAAAATATTTTATCTTTAACCAAAAACATACCGATATACACTTTTCATATATTTTTTCATATACAATTCATATATTTAATATATAAATTGTATATGAATAAAGTGTACAAAACCCTAAAAGGGGATGATATATAAATTAAATATATAATATGTATATTTTTCATATGGTTTAAATACATTATTTCTGCGTTTTAAAAGATAAGACTTATAAGGTAATCGTAATAAAATCGGGATCGTTGGTCGGTATTGTGATTTTAGAACGGATAATTCAGAATACAGCCCTTTACCTTACTAATTAAAAAGAAAAAAAGGAAACTCTAAGCTATATTTCGAGTTTCCTTTTTTTTAAATCATCGGTTCCCACAATCAAACAGTGGTGGAATACACATTGTATCTGTCCATGATACCGGACTGAGCGTTCTTTTCGAGGGAGGATAAGGAATGGACAGATTTGCCTATCCCAAACGCTTGAACCTATGCAAATAGGTTTGAAGGTCTTCCAAACCTGTTTGCCTGGCTAGCGCCGAGCGATTCCCTTCCAAGCTTGGAAGGGGTTGGGGATGGTTGGCTTACTTCCAGAATTGCCACCATCGTTTCTTTTTTTGCTTCTTTTGTTTAGAATCTAATACTTCCCGTAGTGTTTGTAGCAACAACTCATCTCGTTTTTTTATGCTTTCATCGACATATTTCCGCAATTCCTCCATTTCTTTCCTGATCCTTGCTATCTCATCTACTGTGTCAATTGGTGAAGAGGTGTCCTGAGGTTGTTTAATTTGTTTGTTTTGACTGTCAAAGTTGTCCATTGTGTCCTCACTATTGTTTGAACTGTTTACAACGTTGTAAACACATTCAGGAATTGTCCCAAAACCTTGTGTATGTAATTCCATCATTTTTGTAAATAGCTCTACATCACGGGTTGAATACAATATTCGGCCATTCTTTTTCTGGAATGTATGGCCCAAACGTCTGAAATGCGCCGTGTATGTCCGCAATGTGCTTGGGGGTATGTTTAGCTTGTTTACAACGTCCGAACTGTTTAATAGACGTTGTGGACGTTGTAATGAGATTACGTGACTCATACAATCAACTCCTAATTAAATTTTTAGAGATTAAGTCAGTTGCTGTAGCAATTCTAAGGGATTTATGAAAACCCTTGTGCTTCGCTAAAACTAGTTGAATTTCCCTAAAAGTTTTAATTCTATTTACGAGGTTTGTCAAAATTTTCTATGAAATTTTAAATGTATGAAAAATACGCTTTTTATTAATTTTTCATTTGTTTATGTATAGATTCATTTATTAAGTAATAATTTCAATCACTATATAAAAGTTTCAATAATAATATAAAAGATACAAATACTATATAGATGAAAAGAAAAGCTTGGAAACTCTTGTCGCTCTAAGGTTAGATAAATTGACTAAAAAATTGAATCGAAATACTAACTTATCCATAACTACAACTACAAACTATCCAGTTTCACACAAGTTTTATAAAAATGTATTAAGGTTTACACAATTTAATTAATAAATTACTAACAATTCCACAAGTATTTAGACGTAATTTAGTATATGGAAGTACAAAAAACAGTAGGGGAAGGAAAATCAAACCTACTGTTTTTTAGAATTATAGGGTAATAGAAAGATTGTCTATTTTATTTCAACATGACAAATAGCCCTGTCCTTAGTGATTTTTTTGAACAAGGCTCATAATCTATTCATTTTTAAAATTTAAGTAAGTTTGAATGCATCAGGTACATCAATATCATGAGAAACGAGTTCCAGTACAAGTGCATGACGTGTATCATCGTCTAAATATCGTTCCGCCCATGGAATAAACGATTCACGCAGTTTTGCTCGTATCATGCCACCGATTGATTTTATTTTTTCTCCAAGTGTTAAGAAACTTTCACATTGATCCATTGCATAACTCATGGTATAAGTCATAAAATCATCACGAAGTTGTTTGTTTTTAATATATGTAGCGATTCGTGATACTTCTCCTTTATAAGAAACAACAATGTCTTTACGATCTTTATTGGTTAATGCTATGCCAATGGATTCAAGACGGGCTGTTGCTTCTTTACGCATTTTAGCTTCAGTTTGCTTAATTTCAGCTCGGTCATTTTCAATCACACATGCAGGATTCATGCTAACCGTAAATTGAGTGATAACGATTTGTTGGATTTTTTCACGTATGCGAGCTATCCGTCCTTTACGTGGGTTTCGCACCTTTTGTATAGCAGCATCAAATTTAAAAATTGGCGAGATGATTTTTAAGTAGTTTCGCACCTTTTTCGCATTGCGTCCTAAACGTTTCTTTAAGCCGTCCATGTTACGAACACAAGAATAATCTTCAATGGAATTTTTACTATTTTTAAATTGATGAGTAAAGTGGGTACATAATCCTAAAAATTCAATAATACCTTTGCTGTCACGATGGGAAACTAACTCTTTTAAAATAGAAGTCTCTAATAATGCATGAGGAATTCGAAAATATGAAAGTTTCCCATCATTATCTTTTGTTTCTTTTGCTGTACGATTGAATCTTGCATAGTTGCAAATTTCATACACTGGAATTTTCCCGTTAATAAAAATTTCTCTAACAGCCCCAGAATGAAGCAAAGCTTGAAAACCTGTATGAATAGTTGAATAGGGAATATCAGATTCGTTCGCGATAGTAGATAATTTAAAATCACGAGGGAGTCGTCCTAAATCATTCACCTTAAAGTGAAGTAAAATAAGAGTAGCTAATGCAGATGAAGGTAAAGCATATTCACCAAGTTCGTTATTCTTGATTAAATATATACGAAGCTCATCAAAGAACTTTGGCCCATGCATGAGGTATTTTGATTTTTGATTTTTTTTACTAAATTTCATGTTTGTTTTTAAAGTTTTTGTTTCTAATTGAATATTGTTAGTGAAATCATTAGCACTTAGGGTTTCAAAACTAGTTATCATAAAAAAACCTCCTATTTTTTCCACCGCAAATTTACGGAAAAATAGGAGGTTTTATATTCACATTGTATGTGTATTATGGTATAATTTTAATATCAAGTATGACATAAAAAAGAACCACATATACTTATAGTGTGAATTAAAACCCTATCTTTTGGAGTTATTAATTGGTATCGAGTTTGCCGACCTGAACCAATTAATAACTGTGCGGTGGGTTTTTTTTCTGTTTTTTCTTTGATTATAATAATACAGAAATTATGTTAAATTTTCAACTTATATTTAGTATGTTAATATTGTTTAAGAGATACTTCTACATACTAGTTTAATGTTTTTTTAAATAATTTACAAATAAGAATTGAATTATAAACCTTAAGAAATTAAGGTTTATAGAAATAGAGGGAAAGGCTATATGCCTTTCCCTCTATTTTTATAATTTAGAAAGTGAACATATTGTATTAGTTCTTGTTCAATTTGATTTTTGAGATCTGGATTTTTGGAAAGTTCTTTATGTAATGTTTGAGCTAATAATGCAATTTCTCTCTTTTCTTTACTTTCATTGTCATTGAATTCTACGGAATTACCTATTAAATAGTCAGTAGAAACATCAAAGAATTGTGCAATTCTAATTAAGGTTTTGTAATCAGGCTCTGTTCCAACATTTTCCCAATTAGATACATTTGTTTGTTTAACACCGAGTACTTCTCCAAGTTGTCTCATACTTAGCTTTTTATTTTTGCGTAATTCTTTTAGGCGTTGGCCAAACATATAAATCCGCCCTTTCATTAAAAAATAGTTAAAAAAATAATTATATTTAAGTTGACTTTAGGCTTTAAGCCGAATACAATGTAAATAAGGGGGGTGACGAATTGACTACAATACGTAAAATACGTGAAACTAAAGGATTTAGTATTAAAGATGTTGCAACTATTTGCGATATTCCAGTAACTACTTTATATGATGTAGAGACTGGGAGAAAAGGAGTATTAGCTAAAAGAGCACAAAAAATTTCTGACCTTTTAGGCGAGCCATTAGATAGATTATTTATTCCGACGTATTATCGAGCTAAAATCACATAATTCCAATTAACTTGATAAGTATACCTATATAATATACATTCAATGTACATTGTATAGGAAATAAGAAAGATTTCAATCATTTTTAACTGCAAGTAGAAACTATGTTCATGAAGTATATTTTTTTGTTCAACTTAGACTGAATTTTTTTAATGTTAAATCTATTTAGATCTTTGAAAATTTCATACTCAAAAAGGAGCTACTAACAATGACGAAAAGATTCGTGTATTCCAAATCCTTGGCCTTGGTGATGAGCTTATGTATGTTCTTCATCAGTGTACTTATTCCGATGAAATCTGCGAGTGCGGAGGTGATTCATCGTGAAAATTACGAGATGAACTGGGCTTACAGTCCACAATACGGAAAAAATGTCCGTACAGAGCTTTTGAAAAACGCCAGTGGTCAAATTGCGTATTGCTTGGTATACGGGCTCAAGTCTCCAAATGGTACAGATTTACCAGAGGTAGGACGAACGGATGATGTTGTCTACCGTGTATTATTAAATGGATATCCGCAAAAAACGCCTGAACAACTAGGAGTTTCTACATGGCAACAGGCTCATTACGCCACACAGCTGAGTATCTGGCATGCACTTGGGCAAATCAATACAGGTGAGTTGCAATTTAAAGATGCAGCTGTGGAGCAAGCAACGAAAGCCATTACGTATGCGGCGGATCATACAGGAGACACACAAGATGTTTATATGAATGTACAACCGACAGATAAGCAAGAAGCTACGTTACATGGTGAGTATTTTGAAACCACAACATATGCTGTAGAAACGAATGCAAAAAAAGGTGAGTACAAGATTCAATTGCAAGAAGCACCAGCTGGAACACGAGTTGTCACAGAACAGGGAGAAGCAAAAGAAACATTCCAACTAGGTGAAAAATTCCGTGTACAAGTGCCGAAATCCTCTAAAAGTGCGGAATTGTCATTACGAGTAACTGCCAACCTGACCAATCAACATGCGGTGATGTATAAAGGTACAAGTGTGATTCAGGATGCAACGGTTCTATTAGAACGTAGTCAAGAGAAAGTAAGTCAGGATCTACAAGTCTTTTGGAAAGCGGTAGGCGGTTTGAAAATCCTTAAAGTGGATGAAAACAAGAAACCACTGGCAGGAGCAGTATTTGAGGTGTTAGCTAGCGACCAGAAGAGTATGGGAACGATTACAACAAACGACAAGGGCATTGCCTCTTTAGATAATATTGAGATGGGAACCTATGTCGTGAAAGAAGTAAAAAGTCCTGTGGGTTACGTGTTACAGGATACACCACAAACAGTGGAAGTAAAAACAGGCGAAATCGCAAACATCACAGCGGAGAATCACAAAATAAAAGGGAATGTGGAAATCAAGAAGTTGAGTGATAATGGGAAAGTCCTTCCGAACGTTGAGTTTACCGTATATACAGCGGATGGAAAAGAAGTAACAAAAGTTGTGACAAATGAGCAAGGAATTGCAAAAGTAGAGAACCTTCCTTTCAACAAGTACTTCTTTAAAGAAACGAAAGGAGTAGAAGGCTATCTTGTAAACGAAACGAAATATCCATTCGAAATTAGCGAACAAGGGAAAACGCTCACTTTCACAGTAGAAAACAAAGAAGTCAAAGGGCATGTTCAGCTTCTGAAAGTGGATGCAGAGAATCCGGATCAGAAACTAGCAGGTGTCACGTTCCTTCTACAAAACAGGGAAGGAAAGACAGTCAGTGAACATACAACAGATGAGAACGGACTAATTCAAGTAGAAAACCTTCCGTTTGGCATGTATACATTTGTAGAAAAGAAAACGTTAGAAAATTATGTACTAACAAAAGAGCCAATTCCGTTCGAAATTACAGAACACGGAAAGACAATGGAATTAGTTGCTAAGAATAAGCTGATTACAGGGGAATTAGAACTAACTAAGGTTGATATCACAGATGGAAATAATAAATTACCAAATGCAGAGTTTACGATTTTTAATGAAAAAGGTGAAGAAGTTGTAAAAGGAAAGACAAATGAGCAAGGAATTGCAACATTCAAAATTCCGTACGGGAAGTACACATACAAAGAAACGCAAGCACCAGACGGATATGTCTTACATGAAGAAACATTCTCTTTTGAAATCAAAGAAGAGGGAGAAATCATTAAGCATACAGTGAAAAATGCAAAGAAACCAGTACCAACTCCAGAAACACCAGAGAATCCAACACAACCAGAGAAAGAACAAAAACCTGAAGTGCCAGCACCGACACCAGAGAAACCACAGCCTGAACAACCAAAAATAGTGGAACAGCCTGTAAAAGAAAAGCCAATTGTGAAAGCAGCAGAACCAGCACCAAAGAAAATAGAACATAAGCTTCCAACGACAGGTGGAAAAGCAGAGAATCCATATTGGATGTGGATTGGTGGAGTTGTCATGTTATTAGGTGGGCTTGTCGCAATTCGTGCCTATCGTACAAATAAAAAGGCGAATGAGTAGGATATCAATTGTATGAAAGGGTGAGGTACAGTGGTGAAATATCGATTAGGTTATGACTATGTATTCATACCAAACGAACCAATTGTGAATAAGGGAGAAGACGTAAGTTCTATGAGTGTCCATGTTTTGTTTCAAGTATTTGATGAAAACGGACAGGAACGATTGTTTGAAGATCAGGAATTGACAGAGCAACGTCTTTTCTTAAAAAATGGGGAATCTTGTTATCTGACAGATATAGTCAGATGCTCATTTGACAAAGAAACGATTCTATCATTTGAACGAAATCAGCGCTTATTAGAAGACAGTGGTTACACGGTAAATTGGAGAATTGATGCGTATTTCAAGGATATAGGAATCGTTTATGCCAAAGGACAGGAAATTTCAAAAGAAGAATGGATGGACATGATGGTACAGTATCGAGATCTGTTTGATAATCGGGATAATGAATCGGCACAAAGTTGTGCGTATTTTACCGAGAAAGTAACTGTTTGACACAAGTAAATGAATGATTTTCAACGACAAAGGGTTGGTGGGAAACGGAATAGTATAGAGGGTGTCAGTTGAGAGAATTATCTAAAAGAGAAGGTAGGGAGAAAAATGCGTGGTGTAAGCATGTATAACCAAAACCAGAAGGGATTTGCAGGCGGTACAGTTGGAAAAGGAAAAAAGTATACCTTACACATTGATGAATATATGCAGGCAATGGCAATTGCGAGAACATTTGTCAAACCAGCGGAACGAGAAGGGTTTTGGGTAGAATCGGCTATAGAATTATTAGCAGGCTGTATGATGTATTTTCAAAAAAAGCGCGGAGAGCTTCTGTATGTTGATGTAGAACAGACATTAGACTTGCTACAGAAAGCAACCGAACAAGAGGATTATGTAGCAGAGTTAATGACGTCAATTGGAGAGAATCACCCATCGTATCATATTTTTAAGAGAATGGATCCTTCAGAACGTATGACAAGGACAGGGATTATTGAACAGTTAGTTTCTATTCTTAGGAAACACTGTATCTATCAGCGATATCTGAAAGGGCTAGGAAGGGGAGAAGGGATATGAGTCAGCCATTGAAGAAACACTCCTTGGTGGTTGGAAAGTCTGGAGAAGGAATGAGTCAAATCTATATTTTTGAAAGGGAAAATAGTAAGTTGGTAAAGGCAAAGGAATATCTGTCCCAAGAAAGGCTTCAGGAAGATTCTTATGAGGCGGAAGAAACGTTCCATTTTTTTAGAGGGTGTAAGAATGCATGTTTACTAGCCATTCCAACATGGATAGCTATATTGCTAATATGGTTTTTATAATTACAATCCGAAAGATAGGTGAAAGAAATGTTAATCGGGGCTACTGAAATCAAGTTTGAAAAAGAAAACCAGTCGAATGTGTACGTCGTTGGTCCTACTGGCGCAGGAAAAACACGATGGTATACCATTCCAAATGTGAAGCAAGAAGAAAAGAACATCATCGTTGTAGAGAGTAGGAAAAAGGAAATCTATTATGCTACGAATCAAACAAAAGCTGAGCAGGGATATGAAATCTTACAATTGGATCTCCTTCATCCGCTATTTGAAGAACGCTTACAAGACATGGTAGTGAACGCTACACAACAAAAGTTTGTGTTATATATTTCTGTCAATCTCATTGATAGTACGTATCAAGAGCGGGGAGATCGTCTTCAAAAAGTATTCGACCTACTACAAGAAAAAACATTAGAAAGAGATGTACATCTCTATTTAGATGAGTATGAGTTGTATCCCATTCCCAATCTCTTGCATGTCCTACAAGTTGTGAAAGCCAAAGGAATTCATATTTCCATGATTGTTCAGTCACACGCTCATCTCCAACAGGTTTATGGGAAACAGGTTGCCAATCAAATTGCTGGGGATTGCAATCAAATCCTATTCTTTGGCACAAATAGTATGGATGATGCAAAATATTTTAGTCGAATGAGTGGATACGATCAAATGGAACTTTTTTTACTACAAAACGAAGTGATTGTACTCGATACGTATTATCTTCCAAGAAAAATACCAATTAAGCAGGTAGATTGCAATCACTAGATGACTAGAGAACTATACAAATGGAGGGTTCAAAATGACTAAGAAACAAGCATTTCTGAAAAGAGTCACAATTCTAAGTGGGACAGTGCTTGCGCTGTCTGCTCTTACTGGGTGTTTTGGAAAAGAAGAAGCGTCATCTAAAGAAAAAGGCAAAAAGAAAACGGAAGAAGTAAAAAAAGAAAAGAAGCCTGAGAAGGAAAAGGAGAAGTCAGAGAAAGAGAAGGAAGGAGAAAAAGAACCGCATCCTACTGATGAAAATGTCATGCATGTATCTTCTAAAAAAGAATCTTCTCCTATCTCTACCACGATAGCGAAAAAATATTTAACAGAAGATGAGACGAAGCAATTAACAACGATTCTTCAAACGAATCAAAAATCGAAAATAGAGCAAGAAAAGTTACCAACGCCTGCAATCGAACCACCAAAAATCGAACCATCACCGCCAGTTATCTTGACACCATTAGGAAATACATCAAATGCAAAAGAATCCATTTCACTTGAAAAACCTACGCCACCAACCAATATAGAAAAGCCGAAGGTAGAACTGCCAATAGAACCTGATAAGCCTACGCCACCAGCCATTCTGCCACCAACAGAGGATGGAGGAGGGGATAAACCAAAACCGCCAGTTATTATACCACCTACAGATGGAAATGGGGGAGATAAGCCTAAACCGCCCGTAGAGCCGCCCATAGAGCCGGAAAAGCCGAAACCAATCGTAGATAGCGAAGCACCAAAAATGACAGTAAAAGAGAATCTAACGGTACAAAAAGGACAGAATCTGAATCCTCATCATTTGGTTACCGTAACCGACAACATGGATCAGAGTCCGTTATTATCGATTAACGGGAACTATGACACAAGTCAAACTGGGGAAATGCAGGTAGAAGTGGTTGCGATTGATAAAGCAGGTAACCGTTCTAGTATCAGGGTAACAGTAACCGTTATCGACCCCGAAGCAGATAAGGATAGGGAAGCGCCTGTGATTAAACCGAAAGAGAATATTACAGTGACAGTTGGTCACATTCTCTCTGCACAAGATTTAGTTACTGTAAGTGATAACAAGGATGCGAATCCAATTGTTTCTGTCGGCAAGTACGATACAAGCAAAGCAGGAGAGATACAGGTAGAAGTTATTGCGGTAGATCGCTCTGGAAATCAGGCAAGTGTCATGGTTACGGTGAAAGTAATAGATGTAAATGAGAATAAAGACACGGAAGCGCCTGTGATTACACCAAAAGAGAATGTCACCGTAAAAGTCGGAGCAAAATTATTACCACAAGATTTGGTTACCGTACAAGATAATCAGGATGCAAACCCTACAGTAACGATTGGAGCGTATGATACGAGCAAAGCAGGAGATATTTCAGTAGAAGTGATGGCAGCCGATAAAGCAGGAAATCTTTCTGTTACGAAAGTGGTAGTCAAAGTAGTAGAAGAACAAAAGCAAGACCCACCTGTTGAACCACCAAACGAACCCGAGAAACCAGCATCTACAGAAGACACATCCAAGCAGGCGCCAATGGAACAAGGAGGGCAAGTGTAGTGGGAATGGGGGATTATACTTACGCACGTATGCTCTATACAGCTGAGCAAAGTAAGAAAGGGCAGGTGTTTATCATTGACCCAAAGTCAAATTGGGGAGAGAAGAGAGGGAGTGGTTGTCATGAAGCAAAAAGTAAAAAACTTGTTTCAAAATAAAATCATTTGGCAGTATGCAATGTTTGCGATGATATGTGTCATTATATTTACTCCACATACTGCTTTTGCTGCTGGTGAAGAAGACCAGATTAAAACAAAGATTAAAAGTATTGTAGATGCTGTTTCGACTATTATTCTATTCGTTGCGCCATCCGTTGGAGCTTGTATGTTTGGATGGAAAGGAATCAAAATGAAGCTCGCAAATAACCCATCGGAGAAAGCCGAATGCAAAGGCGATATGCTATCGATTGTGATGGTGACAGGCGTTATTTTTATGGGAACATTAATTGTGAATTTTGTGGTTGGAAAGTTGAGGTAAAGAAAGATGAGCCCAAAACACATTCATATTCCAAAAAATATTGAGGCGAAGTTTGAGTTGATTCCGAATACAGGCATAGGGTGGAGGGAGATAGGTTACTATCTTCTCTTCCTTCCCATTGTTGGGGGGACCTTGTATCTGTTACCCATTCATATTTTTGTACAACTTGGATTAGGTTTAGTCTTGTTCGTTCTATTTACAGGATTACTTGTGTTACCAGCGATTCGAGGGTGTAACGTGAAAGCAGGTGCGTATTTACTAGATGTATTTCGTTTTCATCAGCGGAAAAGAAAGAAGCAAACCATTTTGTTATATAAAAAAGAGTAGGTGGGTGAGCAAATGAATTTCAAAAAATGGCAAGAAAAGCGAAAACAGAAACAACAAGCAAAACGAACGCAGGATTTAATTCCGATTCAAACGTTGTATCATCAAGCGATTCTGACGAAGAAGCAAACCTTGATTGTGGGCATTCGGGTGGGGACGATGAACTTGGAATTAATGGGAGAGGAAGACAAACTAGAATTGATGGAGGAATTTAGTGCGATTGTGTCAGGAATTCCATGTGAATTTCAAATTGAAGTACTGGCAGAACCTGTTGATTTATCGGATTATGTGGAAGATCAGAAACAAAAGATAGAAGAAGAATCGAATGCCATGCGTCAATTATTAAGAAGTGGATATGTTTCTTATCTAGAGAACTCCTCACACGCTCAGAATACGCTGAAAAAGGCACATTACCTTCTTTTAAGGGAGAAAGTGCAGGGAAGTGAAGAAAGTATTCAAAACGGGCTGGAAACGCTCTTAGAAAGAGCGGAGATGTTGCGAGAGAATTTGACGGAACTTTCAGAAGACGGTCTAGAATGTCATATCTTAAATGCTCATGAGATTGTTCAGATTCTTCAGGTGCATTTTAACAACTATCAAGCACGTATTAATCGTTTTAAAGAAGTGTCCTCGCCCTATATTACAGTGAAACATGCCAAAAAAGGAGGGGAATAGCAAATGTTACGATTCAAGAGAAAAGAGAAAAAAGAAGAACCCACCTTTCAACGTTTTTCTGTAGCGGATCAGATTGCACCAGCTATATTTGAGGAAGAAATAGATTATATCCGTGTAGGAGAAGGATATGAACGTATCCTTTGTATGACGGATTATCCATCAGGTAGCTACATGGGGTTCTTATCCAAATTGTATCGGTTAGAAGGAAATATCTCCTTTACCTATCATGTAGAACCGACTTCTTCTGCTGATATGATTAAGAACTTTAGTAATTCGATTGAAGAGTTAGAAGCAAGATTGCTGTCGGGAAAATTAAATCCTGAAATGAGAAAACGAGCGGAACAGGAATTAGAGAGTGCCAATAATATGCTGGAGGATTTAGTGGCAAATGATACAGGTGGCATGTTACTCGTGCATTTCCTGATTCGGCTTCATGCCGAGAGTCTCGAACAGCTAAAGAAATTAACGGATAAGGTAAACAATGCGTTTTCAGCTCGTAATCTCTTTGCCTATGTGCCGAGTGCACGTATGCAAGATGCTTTTGAATCCTGTTTGCCCATTCTGGAAAATAAGGTAGGAGAATATACGAGAAGAAATATGGATACAAAAGCATTCTCTACTTTCTTTCCTTTTGATGAGACCGAATTGTTTACGAAGCGCGGGATTGCGATGGGAAGAAATATCAAAACAAAATCGCTCATTGTCGTGAATAAATGGGAATTACAGAACCGAAATGGGATTATTTTAGGGCAATCGGGGTACGGAAAAACCAAATTGAAGCAAATGTTACTAATGCGTGATTTTATGGAAGGGATTCGGATTTTTAACATGGATCCAGAAGGAGAAGATAGTGAATTTGTTGGAAAACTCGGTGGTCAGGTCATTGAACTGTCCAATACCACAGATACGCGTGTCAATCCGTTACACGTGTTTTATGAGCGAGATACAAAAAAGAAAGGAAATCCATTACTGGAGCATTTAGAACGTGTAAAAGTCTTTTTCAAGATTATGCGTCCGTCTATGACGATTGATGAATTAGCGGTATTAGATGCTTACCTGGTGGAATTATACGAATCAGAGCCTTTTTACATGACATTTGATACAGACTTTGAGCAAAAGGAACCTGAAGATTTTCCTGTCTTAGCAAATTTATATGCGCTATTGATGAAAAAAATCGAGGAAGGAGACGACACATTAAAGTTATTCTCCTATGTACTGAAACAATACGTTTCGGGTGCAAATAATCGTATTTTTAATGGACCTACCAATGTAGATTTACGTAATCAACTCATTTCGTTTGATATTTCTAGATTAGGAGTTGGTTCAGCTTTACAATCTTGTGCGATGTTCAATGCAACTTCGTTTCTATGGGATGAGATTACGAGAACAGCAGGGCGAAAGACGTTGTTTTTAGATGAATTACACGTATTCGCAGACCCGTCTAATCCGCAAAGTATGGAATTCATTTATCAGATTTGGAAGCGGATCCGAAAGTATGATGGAAGCGTATGGGGCGCAACACAACAGGTAGAAGAATTACTCCGGGCGAGCGATGGGAAAAAGAATTACGGGGGAGCGGTTATTGAAAATAGTTTAATGAAAATGTTCTTACCACTTGCAGAAAAATCCATTCACGATTTGATGACGCAGGCGCAAATCAAATTTTCAGACAGTGAACGAAAAATTTTAAAACCTCGTAAGAAAAATAAAGGAGAAGGAATTTTTATCTATGCGGATAAACGTGTCCACCTTCTGATTGAACCAACAGAGGTGGAATGGGAACTGATGGGCGGAAAACCAAAAGAGGGGGAAGTGGGATGAGTATGAAGGAAAAACCCCTTGCGGATTCTCGGAAAACATTTTGGTTGTCAGTCGGAATGATTTTCAGTTTCTGTCTCTTGATTGATTATGTGGTGGCATTTGGCCTTCGAATGATTGATTTTTTATTAGAACATAAAGACGAGTTAATGGAGTTGCCAGATGGTACAGCAAAAGACCTTGCGGTTTCCTACCTGACGAGTCCAATCGAAACCGTATCGTTCGCACTAGGACTCGAACTGTATCAATATGCACAACTTATCCTACTTGGTATTTTCGCTTATACAACCTTCCAAACATGGAGAAAGTTAAAACCACATACGGTGGAAGATGCAAGCGAATACGGAGGATTAGGGAGTGCTTCTCTTTCAGATGAGGTAACCATTTTTGATGAGATAGATATTACGGATGACAGGAAAGAAGAGGGAACTGTTTTAGCGGTCTATAATGATAAATTGATGATTCATAAGGAAGACAGTTTTTTAAATCGTCATGTATGTGTCATAGGTGGTTCTGGTTCAGGAAAAACAAAATGTTATATCTTAAACAATGTCGTCAATACGAAAAACAAATCGATTGTCGTGTCAGACCCAAAAGGGGAAATCTATGAACTTACTTCTCGTGAGAAGAGAGAACAAGGGTATGAAGTGTACCTCATTAATTTTTCAAACATGGCATTATCCGACATGTACAACTCGATTGATTATGTAGGACTGGATGAAGATGCTGAAAAATTTGCAACAACGCTTGTTTTAGGCGGAGAAGAAGGACAACAATCGGGAGATAGTTTTTGGCAGGAACAAGCAGTTTCGTTGATTACTGCGGGTATTCTATATGTAAGAGAAAACCTGCCGAAAGAACAGCATTCGATGGAATATGTATACAACTTATTGACAGAACCTTCAGAAAAGGAATTGAAGAATCTGTTTGCAAATTTAGAAGAAGAATCGTCCGCTAGAATTGCTTTTGGTGTCGTGAAAAATGCGACAGATAAAACATGGGGCGGGATTGTGAGTAACGCAGCCAAGGCAATGAAACTATGGAAATTAAAATCGGTTCGTACGTTTTCAAAATACAGTAGCTTTAAATTAGCGGATATTGGGAGGAGAAAAATCGCTTTATATGTGGTCATTCCATTGGCAGACCGTACGTATCGAGCGTTAATTAATACATTTTTCGCTCAATTATTTCAAGAATTATGTGCCTATGCGGATACAAACCATAATACGTTAGATATTCCTGTTCGGTTCTTATTAGACGAGTTTGCGAACATTGGAAAAATGCCTGATTTTGCAGAACGACTTTCTACTGTCCGTTCCTATGGGATGGAAGTATCAATCATTGCGCAAAGTATCGGGCAATTAATGGATCGATACGGTGAGAAACAAACTGGTGAGATTATGTCCAATTGTGATACGACTCTTTTTTTAGGCACAAATGACCTCGACACAGCGAAATATTTCTCAGAACGACTGGGTGTGACGACCAAAAGGTTGCGAAATGATAGCCAAACACCTGGAGAATTTGATAGCAATCAACAGGCGTATACCTACGTACAGAGACCGCTCAAGACACCCGATGAACTCTTGAATCAGATGAAAAATAATGATTGTTATGTATTTCAACGTGGCAGATTACCCATTCATGCGCAAAAAGCATGGGTAGCCAACTGGTTTGCTGACCAAGTAGGAGAAAAGGCAGACATGGGATGGCATTTAAAAGGGAAGTCAGCAGAATTAAGTATACCAAAAGAAGAAAAGCCAAAAGAAACGGTAGAGTCTTCCTGTTTATCAGAAGATGAAAAACAGGAAAATAATCAAGACGAATCGCAAGCATCTGTACCAAGTGAAGGAGAAGTACAGGAAACACCAGAAAGTGGGAAACAGAAAGAGGAACAAAATACCGAAGAAACTGTGTCCTTACCGATTACGGTGAAACGAGAACTATGGGGAGACGAGGTGTTACAACCTGTAAGGGTAGAAAAGAAAAATGGACGGATACAAGCTTTGTATACGATGGACTTAGAAGCAGATGAAGAAGGAGAAGAGGGCGTTCAGTTTCTTGTACAGAAGAATCCAGCTTGCATGATGACAGATATAGAGTTCGTTCCTCACTATGACGTAACGGAAACAGAAGAACAGTTTCTGATACAGGTGAAAGAAGCGATCCAGCACATTACACTCAGTCTGATTTATAAAGAACAAAAACGAGATTTTTCGCCAGTGGAACATATCGAAGAGAAAGAAGCACAAAGAAGGAAAGAACAAAAAGAGAAAGCGGGGGTGTAGGTATGATTATTGTATTTGGGGACGGGACGGTAGAGGAAACCGCTACAGAATATGTATATCGGTTTTCGAAAACAAAGTTAAAACAAGAAGCTCCATTTGACAGCATCAAACAAACCAAATCGTATTTGTTACCGTGTACCTTTGCGGAAATTATACGAGGAGATGTCATACTTCGGTATGAAAAAGAACCCCACTTGTTATCGTTTTCTCGTATCCAACAAGAAAATGAAGCGATCAAACGGAAAGTGGTGTCTCGCTTGGTCCACCTCTTCCAAACACATCAAGAAACGATGCTCCTCCCCATTCCAGACAATATTTTTTACACGAAGAAAGGGGAAGTGAAGCTCATGTATCAAGCAATGGACCACATGCCTGTAACGGGATTTAATCGAAATGATAGGTTGACCCATACGAAACGTTTACTTGCCTTTGCTTTTTCGAATGAATCATTTGAAGCTTGCATGCTTCAGTCAGTAGAAATGAGGAGTGAATTCTTACAACATATCTATCAATCTACAACATGGGAAGCGTTGCAAGAACTCGTGAAAGAACCAGAAGAAACGGAAGAAAAACAAAAAAAGAGAAAGAGAAATTGGTCATTCGCACCCTTCTCTTTCCCTCTTTCCACCAAGTTATGTGTCGCTTTGTTGACACTATCGGTTTCCTGTAATTTGTATGTTATCACAAAAGACAGTATCCAGCCAGCGATGGTGAATGCGAAACAGGATGAACAAAGTGAAAAACAAAAGAAAACAATACAAATGCTAGAACAAGAGAAAACAAAGTTACAAAAAAAAATGCAGGATAAAGAATCTGAAATCAAAGAAATTGTGGGACAACTGAAAATTGTCATTGAAGAAAACCAAAAGTTACAACAAAAACAAGCGACTGTGCCTCTAGCGCAGTAACAAAAAGGAGTGAACGTGCATGTGGCAAGCGGTGAAAGACTTTTTTACAACGGTAACGAATCCCATTGAAGCCTTTTCTCGGTGGATTGTGGAATTGTCGATTCAACTCTTAAATTTTTTCTTAGGTTCGATTGTGAGTGTCACGAAAATTGATACGGAATATCAAAATGTACAGGTGATACAAGATGTATTTTCTTGGGTTCGTTTTCTCGTCTATGCCTTAGTAGGAGTCATTGTCCTTCATCAATTATTTAAACAATACTTAGCGATTTCTACGGGTTCCATTCAAAGAAGAACAACGTCTCAAATTATGGGGGATATCGGAAAGTTTGCATATCGTCTTCTCATGTTACCCTTGTTTTTAGATATCATGATTAAAATCAATTCGTTCTGGGTGGGATTTATTTCAGATAAAGGATTGGTAGTTGACGAATTTGTAAAATTCTTGGGGTTAAATCAAGGAACAGAGAAAAAATCTGTTAGTGGTGTTATGTCAAGAAAATAGACACATGAAACAGAGACATTTAATTCGTTAAGC
>NZ_JBMDKC010000008.1:0-94359 GCF_057809515.1 Bacillus sp. FG16 | reverse complement strand
GTCACACCCCTTTTCATATATGGGTGTGACTGTAAAGTCATGATTGTTTATTTTACTTGATCTCTTTTTTCTAATGTCATGCTCCATGCTGTTAAAATCACAGCACCTACTACCATAAGACCGCCTACCCAAGCAGTATGGATTAATCCTAACGAATTCGTTACAAGGCCACCTATATAAGAACCTAAAGCGATCCCTCCGTTAAATGCGGCAATATTAATTGCTGAAGCAACATCAACCGCACTTGGAACAAAGCGCTCTGCCAATATAACTACATATACTTGTAGCCCCGGAACATTCATAAATGCGAATAGTCCCATGAAAATAATTGTGATTAATCCAGCTACTTTAAATGGCGCTGTAAATGTTAAAACAAATAATATGATCGCTTGAATAAAGAACATGTAAAATAGCGCTCGAATCGGATTATGATTCGATAATTTCCCGCCAACCATATTCCCTATCGCAATTGCGATTCCATACACTAATAAAATGATAGTAACGGTACTTGCTTCAAATCCTGTTACTTCTTGTAATAGTGGTGATAAATACGTAAATGTTACGAATGTACCACCGTATCCAAGTGCAGTAATAATGAAAACAAGTAATAGTCTTCCATTTTTAATTAATTTAAATTGATCACGAAACGATACAGGTACACCATTTTTTAAATTAGATGGGACAAGTATACTGTTTGCGATGAAAGCAATAATTCCAATTACGACAATCGCCATAAATGACGCTCTCCAGCCAAACTCTTGACCGATAAATGTTCCAATTGGCACACCAGTAATAGTCGCAACTGTTAATCCAGTAAACATAATCGCAATTGCGCTAGCACGTTTATTCTCCGGTACGATTGCAGCCGCAATTGTAGATCCAATTGACATAAACACACCATGTGCAAACGCAGATACAATTCTTGCGATAATTAATACAGTGAAGCTTGTTGCTACCGCCGCAATGCCATTACCAATAATGAAAATAACCATAATCCACATTAATAATGTCTTTCGCGACATACTAGCCGTTAACGCTGTTAAAACAGGTGCTCCTACCGCTGCTCCTAACGCATATAAGGAAACCGTTAAACCGGCTGTTGTAACCGAAACATTTAAATCTTTCGAAATAGATGGTAGTAAACCGACACTAATAAACTCGGTCGTACCAATCCCAAACGCACTAATTGCTAGTGCTAATAAAGCAAACATACTTCTTCGATTCGTCTGAACTTCCGAAGATGATACTGTATATGAACTCAATTGAATTCCTCCTTATTACAAGAAATCCAATCATAATAGTATGATAAAAAGGCCCTTTTATCTTCTAAAACATATATTTCATACTTACAAATGCTATTATGAATGGTTTCATTCTTTTTTTGAAGAACGCACTTTAAAGTACGATAGGCACTAAAAAGTAACATAGTCACTTTTTAGTACCGTACTACTCATTTGCCTCTTACATGTGCTATTATGAAACATATTTAACATAATAAAAAGTACGTACTTTAAAGTGCTATAGGTACTAAAAAGTAACATTTGTATTATTAAACTTACTTTACTCAAAAAGGGAGGGTTTCATATGAAGAAATACAATATTCCTGTAGAGGCGACTTTAGAAGTTATCGGCGGCAAATGGAAAGTTGTTATTCTTTGTCACTTAACGAAAGGTACAAAGAGAACGAGTGAATTAAAACGCTCCATGCCTGGTATTACACAAAAAATGTTAACGCAGCAATTACGTGAATTAGAAGACGACGGGGTCATTCAAAGAAAAGTATACAACCAAGTCCCACCGAAAGTAGAATATTCTCTTACCGACTACGGTTGGTCTTTAGAATCCATTCTTGACTCTCTTTGTTCTTGGGGCGAATGCCATCTTGAAAAAGAAGGTAACACATCGATGCTAATTGCGGAAGGTGAATAATAGGAAAAAGGAAAAAACGAACATGAATTTGTTCGTTTTTTCCTTTTTTTCTATATATATATGTACATTTCTAACTGAAACAAAATATTTTATACGCTTTCATACCTTGTCAGCACTACGTTATACACTCAATATCAAATAATTAGGAATCATTTTTATGTTAACATAGGTGTATATAGTATATAATATAGGATATATATTATATACACTTTCCGGTAACGGAGCTTTTCCATTATGCGGACAAGCCATATATCGGACAGTTCATAAATAATAAGTAAGACGTTATGGTTTTAGATTTATGTTTGCAGCTTACTTGCTGTCATAAATTTAAAGGCATTTTATTGTGTTTTGTGAAACTTTGCATAAAGTTTCGTAAACGTTTACTATCTTACTTATAAAAAATAAGAGTATTGCTATCGTAAAGGAGAATTGGAGATGCCAGAAACTATGACTCAAACAAAGCCAGAACAAGAAACTGTACAAATTTCTGCTAGCCAAGGACAACTTGATGTACTTGATCAGTTGTTAAAACCTGAGGTACAAGAATCATTAACAACACTAGTAGAACAGCTTCCAAAATTAACTGAGCTTGTTAACATTTTAACTAAGTCTTATGACTTCGCTCAAACTGTTGCTACTGATGAAGTATTAAAAAGCGACACTGTTGGTGCAATTACAGAGCTTGTAGAACCTGTAAAAGATACAGTGAAAAGCATGGCTGCAACTGCAATCGAAGCGAAAGATCGTGCTGACGAAAGTACTGAAGTTATCGGCCTATTCGGTCTATTAAAATTACTAAAAGATCCACAAGCACAAAAAATGTTCCGCTTTGTGAACGCATATCTTCAAATTAGTGCAGAACGTAACAATAAATAATTTAACTTATAACAACAATTAGTAAAGACGGGGGATATCATACTATGTCAAAACAAATTGTCATCTTAGGCGCTGGTTATGGCGGTCTTCTTGCCGCTTTAAACGTACGTAAATATTACAGCAAATCAGAAGCACAAGTTACAGTGATTAACCAATACCCAACACACCAAATCATCACTGAACTACACCGCCTTGCAGCTGGTAACGTTGCTGAGCAAGCAATTGCAATGCCACTTACAAAGCTTTTCAAAGGTAAAGATATCGATCTTAAAATCGCAACAGTTGAGTCATTCTCTGTTGATAGCAAAGAAATCAAACTAGCTGGCGGCACTACTTTATCTTACGATGCACTTGTAGTTGCTTTAGGAAGTAAAACTGCTTACTTCGGTATTCCAGGACTAGAAGAAAACAGCATGGTATTAAAATCTGCTGCTGATGCAAACAAAATCTACAAACAAGTTGAAGACCGTATTCGTGAATACGCGAAAACGAAAAACGAAGCTGATGCTACAATCGTAATCGGTGGTGGCGGATTAACTGGCGTTGAGCTAGTTGGTGAGCTTGCTGACATTATGCCTAAACTTGCAAAAAGCCACGGCGTAAATCCAAAAGAAGTTAAACTTCTTCTTGTTGAAGCAGGTCCAAAAATCCTTCCAGTATTACCAGATCACTTAATCGAACGTGCAACTACTAGCCTAGAAGCACGCGGTGTTACATTCTTAACAGGTCTTCCTGTAACAAACGTTGCTGGCAATGAAATCGACTTAAAAGACGGTCAAAAACTTGTTGCTAACACATTCGTTTGGACAGGTGGCGTTCAAGGTAACCCATTAATCGGTGAATCAGGTCTTGAAGTTAACCGTGGACGTGCAACAGTTGATGCATACCTACAATCTACTTCTCACAAAGACGTATTCGTTGCTGGAGACAGCGCTGTTGTCTTCTCTCCAGACGGTCGTCCATACCCACCAACTGCACAAATCGCTTGGCAAATGGGTGAGTTAATTGGATACAACTTATACGCAGCACTAGAAGGCAAAGCATTCGAAGAGTTCGCACCTGTAAACTCTGGAACACTTGCTAGTCTAGGACGTAAAGATGCTGTTGCTACAATTGGAGCAAGCAATACTCCACTTAAAGGCTTACCAGCATCATTAATGAAAGAAGCAAGTAACGTTCGTTACTTATCACACATTAAAGGTCTATTCAGCTTAGCTTACTAATCTGAATATAAGCCCGAATCATGCCCAGCATGGTTCGGGCTATTTTTATCCCACTATTTGCGGGCAGTAAAACTCCCACTGATTAAAGTTTCACTTTATCCGTAATTTTCTCTAATTTATTTATTCGGCAGAAGAATAATATAACCCTTTTAATTATCTAAATTTACTGATTATTTTATGTCTAAATTGTGTATATGAAAGGGATGGAAGTATTCTTCCTACTCCCATCCCTTTCACACAAACTATTCTCCTAATTTCACAAGGCTGTAGTTCTTCTTCCCTTTACGAATAATAATAAATCTTCCATCAAACGAATTTTCTACAGTAACATCCGTACCCACATCTGTTACTTTCTCACCATTCATAGAAATCGCACCATTATTAATGTCCTCGCGTGCTTGTCGTCTAGATGGTTCAATCCCTAAATCGACTAGCCACTCTACGATGTTTTTCGTCTCTTTTGAAGACTGGAATGTTGGCATTTCTTTAAAGCCTTGTTCAATTTCATCAGCTGTTAACGATTTAATATCTCCGCTAAATAACGCTGCTGTAATTTTCCCAGCTTGCAGGAACGCCTCTTCTCCATGAACGAATTTCGTCATTTCTTCCGCTAACACTTTTTGCGCTTCACGTTTATGAGGCTCCGCTTCTACCTTCACTGCTAATTCATCAATACGCTCTTTCGTTAAGAACGTAAAGTATTTCAAGTATTTAATTACATCACGGTCATCTGTATTTACCCAGAACTGGTAAAATTCAAACGGTGTCGTTTTTTCAGGATCAAGCCAAACCGCACCACCTGCTGATTTACCAAACTTCGTACCGTCCGATTTTAATAATAGCGGAATCGTTAATCCAAATACTTTCGCCTCATGACCTTCTAACTTACGAATTAAATCTAAACCACTCGTAATATTTCCCCATTGGTCACTACCACCAATTTGAAGTTGAACATCTTCTTTCGTGTATAAATGATGGAAATCCAGTGCTTGCAAAATTTGGTACGTGAATTCTGTGAAAGAAATACCTGTATCTAAACGACTTGCTACAATATCCTTCGCTAACATGCTATTGATGCTAAAATTTTTCCCGTAATCACGTAAAAACTCAATAACATTTATTTCATGTGTCCAATCATAGTTATTTACCATCTTCACTTCGCTATTTCCGCCAAAATCAAATAGCTTTTTCATTTGTGCTGTTAACGCATCTACATTATGCTGAACCACTTCTAACGTTTGAAGTTGACGCTCCGATTGTCGTCCACTCGGATCACCAATCGTTCCTGTTGCCCCGCCAATTAAAATAACAGGATGATGGCCAGCTAATTGGAATCTCTTCATCATCATAAACGGAATCAAATGTCCGATATGCATACTATCACCAGTCGGATCAACTCCGCAGTATAGTGAAATCTTTTTCTCTTCTACTAGCTTACGTAAGCCTTCTTCGTCAGTCTGCTGATTAACGGCGCCGCGCCATTCTAATTCATCAATAATATTCATCTTTTGTCATCCCCTTTATTTTAAAAAAACAAAAAAGCCCCTATGTCTACGATAGACATAGGGACGATTATTCACCGTGTTACCACCCAGTTTGCATAAATAGCATAGCTACTCATACCACTCTTAGCAATAATATCGATTGCTAGTCCGCTTAGCATTACCTAAGATACTCCAGAGTGTAATTCGCAAGTTTGTTTGTGCTAGGTTCCAGCAACCCCTAGCTCTCTCGTTAACAGTGACAAACTGCTACTGGGCTCTTTCAACGTATGTTATTTGTTAAATTATTAGCATTATATTGAATTGAAAACAAATTGTCAACAATACCCAAATATTATTTTAAAATAATTCATATCTTCATACGTATTTCGTTATTCCTTATCTTCTCCAATAATCCTTACTTCTCGCTCTAACTTCACGCCAAATTTCTCTTCAACTGTCTTTTGTACGAAGTGAATTAAATCGATGTAATCTTGTGCTGTTCCGTTATCAACATTCACCATAAATCCAGCGTGTTTTAAAGAAACTTCCACTCCACCAATTCGCTTACCTTGTAGTCCTGAGTCTTGAATCAACTTACCAGCAAAGTTATTTGGTGGACGCTTAAATACGCTACCACATGAAGGATATTCTAGAGGCTGTTTTGACTCACGCTTAAACGTTAAATCATCCATTTTCTCTTTAATTTCTTCACGTACACCTTCTTCAAGTTCAAATCTCGCTTCAAGAATAATGTAATGGTTGTTAGCAAATACACTCTTACGATATCCAAATTCAAATGCTTCTTTCGTCAAAGTACGTAGCTCTCCATCACCTGTCATTACAACAGCTTCTGTTAACACAAACGATACTTCACCACCGTAAGCACCAGCATTCATATATAACGCTCCGCCAACTGAACCTGGAATACCACAAGCAAACTCAAGACCCGTTAAGTTATGGTCTAAAGCAATACGTGATACGTCAATAATTGCTGCACCACACTGTGCTACAATCGTCGTTCCTGTTACAGTAACACCTGTAATATGAATTAAACTTACTGTAATCCCGCGAATTCCACCATCTTTAATAATGACATTCGATCCATTTCCTAAAAACGTAACTGGAATATTATATTCGTTCGCATATTTGATAACTTCTTGAATTTCATCATAATTTGTAGGCGCAACAAAAACATCTGCTTTTCCGCCAACTTTAATATGCGTATGATTCTTTAACATTTCATCTTGTTTAACATGTCCTTCAGGCAATACCGTACTTAAATATTTATAAACCTCTTGCATATTCATTTTACGATTCCTCTATTTCTATATTCATTTTATCCCGTTATACGGGCCCATAATATCCCCACGTACATGAAAGAACCTAAAGTGGTGGATACAGTGTACCCAAAATCAATTCGAGACACCTATAAACCTCTTAATTTATAAGAGGTGCCACTCATATTAAAATATATATTGCATAATAAAGCAACCCAAATGGACTACTAAACTTGACATGTCATCAGAAAGACAACAATTTGTAAAATATGTGACTTTTTCAAAACACTATCCCTCAGTATCTTACTATACCATACAAAAAGAAAGTGGTATTTTTTTGTACTTTTTACTTTATTTACATCAATAAAAAAAGAGCACATCCGACAGAATGTGCTCTTTCTATACTCATTAAATTATTTTTCGTTCTCTTCTTTTTCCTTATCAAACCATAATAGTTCATCGTCATCCACTTCACCATTATAATTGATTAAAATTTCTTCTCCCGCTTTTATATCCTTATACGCGAAGAAGTTAAAAGTATGATTCTCGAAGACAATTTCATACGTTGCATTCGGATTATATGCATGATTAAATAACATGCCGTATCCTAACAGGAATGCCGTATGATTTACCCCATACTCAAATGCGTAGTCAGCAAGTAACGTTTTTTCAATGTGTTCATGCTGTTCATTTGGATAAGAGATAACCGGTGCTGAGTGAATCAACTCACCCTTTTTAATATCACGAGTTGCAAATACACCTCTATTAAATTCTCCATCACTAAGTTCAGAAGTCTTAACTTCGATCATATGCGTCACCTATATAATTCTTTCTTTGAAGTATTTTATCCCGCTATTTGCGAGGTTCAACTAATAATCAGTAGGTATTAGTCTCACTTTATCTCCTTAAGCTTGGCAGAAAACGCGCAGAAAAGCAATTAAATTACTATCAAGTATTCATTTAAATGAAAAAAGAGCACATCATTTGTGCTCTTTCCAAGCAATATTACTTTTCTAAAATATCTTCTAACAACTTCACTTGCTCGCTAACAGTTTGTAACGTCTTCACTGACGTATCATTTCGATGTTTTTCTTCTTCCACACTCGCTAGCACTTCTTCTGTAGCTGTAGAAGTTTGCTGAATTACGTTAGAAGCATGCGTAACATCCTTTACGATATTCGTCGTTTTAACTTGGAAACTTTCTTGATGAACAACAACCTCTCGCATTACTTCATTAATCGCATCAATAAACTTCCCTAAATCCGTTACATTTGTTAAAACGCTTGCTAACATTTCGTTACACTCTTCTTGTACTCTTTCTGACTTCTCTACCTGCACTTCTACCTTACTTGCTTGATTACTAAACTCCTTCAAAATCCCTTGAATTCTTCCCGCAGAACGATTTGATTCTTCAGCAAGCTTTAACACTTCACTCGCTACAATAGCAAAACCTTTTCCATGCTCACCTGCCCTGGCAGCTTCAATATTTGCATTTAAAGCTAGCAAACTCGTCTGACTTGAAATATTCGTTATTACATCTACAATTTCATTAATTTGTTTCGATTGCATCATTAAATCTCTAAATATAATTCCAGACTGTGAAACAACATCATTTAAACTTCTCATGTTAGCTTCAAAATTTCTTAAAGTATTTACGCTGCCCTTTGAAATTTCTAAACTTTCATCCACACGAGCCGATGCAGTTCTTACTTGAGAGATAATTTGTTCAATATTTCCCTCCATATCATTCAATACTTCTACCGAACGATACATCATCTCTGATTGTGATTGCGTACCAACTGCTACCTCTTCAAAGGCAAAATTAATTTCACTCATCGATTCCATCGACGTGTTCATATTTTGTCTTAAATGATTGAAATTACTATCTAGTTTCAAAACTGTTTCACCAATAAGCCTTTGCGTCTCTTCTAGCTCCTGAGCTTTTCTCATTACTTCTTGCTTCTCATCACTTAAACGAAGGAGCAGATTAGAACCGATTTTCGTGACACCCCACATAGCGATTGTTACAATCGCTAACAAACTTGCGAAATTAGCAGCTTCAGACGAGGCTGTATAAGCAAAAAATTGCTCCGGCCAATAGCTACAAAGGATAAATGTGATCACAACAGCTACCCCGCCAAGAATTAAAATGAGGCGCTCACTTAAGTAAATAAGTGAAACAGCTAATGTAAAATAGACCATTTGAAATACAGCCGGGCTTTCATTAAAAGCTTGTACCATAATGTAAGACATTGTAAGCAACATAAATGTCATGATATATTTATACGCTGATTCCATACTTTTTATAAAAGTAAAAAGCGTTCCAAATACAACGACAGAAATACCACAAATCCAAAACGCTATTGCTCTCTCTGTAAAAATATATCCATAATACCCAATCGCGATTATCCCAAGGAAGAAACTAAAAATCGTTATAAACAGTAATAAATGATTTTTCTGTGATTCTTTCTCAAGGTTAGAAAAACAAGTCCTCTTTAACCACTCCATATGAAGCCCCACCTTCTACTTATACATATCAATTACTTCAGTTTAAATACCGCACTCACTGGGTTATGATCGCTATTTTCAAACTTTAAATCTTTCCCTTGTACATTTACAATCTCTACATTCGGTGAAACGATAAAGCCATCAATAATAGTGACGAAATTTTCACCTTCTACATATTTCTTTACATCATCTCTCACAGTCATAACAGACGGATCTACAGCCCACTTAAAGCCACCGTCCGTAAAGTCCTTCGGTAACTCTACTAACCACTCAGGACGCTCTTTCACGAACTTCGGATCACTTAATTGAGCGTTTGAAACTAATTGATTCCAATCTCCGCCCATTATTACGTAATCGCCATTTTCATACTGCTTGTTCATATATTCTTTTAAATACTCTACTTGCTGTTTTCTAATTTTCCCGCCTTCATCATAAGCAGACAAATGTAAATTTACGAGTCTAACATGTTTCCCATTATTAACAGGTATTTTATGTTCCACAATTGCCCGATCTAAATCAAACAAACGCTTTGGCCACGGCTCCATTCCAGGAAGCTGGAACCTCTTCGCTTCTTGAACAGTGTATTTAGAAAACGTACTTAATCCAGCCTCCGCATATCCCATTGGATTTGTTATTGGCACCGGAACCCATTTCGTATCGTAGTTCTTGCCAAATGACGAAACATAATCAGGTAATCCTTTTTTCAAAAATTCATGTTCATTTACATCAAATGAACGAAGTGACTTTATATCAACTTCTTGTAATAGCGCAAAATCACTATTTTCATTTTGTAAAAACGAAAGCATATTCTTTAAATTAGTTTCTGTTTGCTCTTTACTACTTGAACCAGATCCCTTTCCCCCATCCATAAAGAAATCTTGCTCCTTATCTAACCCTGCATATCCAATATTAAATGTTGTAACTTTAAATTCATTTCCAGTCGCTAATACGCGCTCCTTATTATTCTCCACCTTCAAGCTTGTAACATCAGCAGGCTGTTCTTTAGTAAGTGTCATATACGCTAGAAATCCTCCTACAATGCCCGCTACTACTAAAACACATATAAATACGATTTTAAAAAATTTCTTCAAATAAATGACTCCTTTTCACGCGAATTTATTTTTCTTTATTTTCAGTCAAATAAAGAAAACGACACACATAAGAAACATTTTATCATAATTAAAACCGTATATCACTATATTTAGTTGATAAGTAATCGATCCTGTTTTAATTACTTAAAAAACCTTCAGACATCAAAAAAAGAAAAGTTACACCCACCTCCTCACTGGAAATTAAACGGTATATTTAGTACACTATATGTAATAATCATAGGCGATGGAGTTCGCCATAAACGCTGCTTAGCTAATGACTCCTACCAGTATACATACTGGTAGGAGTCTATTTTTTTGAGCAAGCTATTTAAAGAGGTGAGAAAATTGATTTATATTATCGTCGGCATTGCCGGTATATTAGGAGCTCTTTCTCGTTATTATTTAGGTCTTAATATCACCACATTTTGGCATCATTCATTTCCATTAGCAACATTAGTCATTAACTTAATCGGTTGCTTCTTCTTAGCGTGGCTAACTACTTATATCGCTCGACTAAACATCTTACCTTCAGAGGTTATCACAGGCATCGGGACTGGATTCATCGGTTCCTTTACGACTTTTTCAACATTTAGTGTAGAAACTGTGCAATTGATCAATCATTCTGAGTGGAGCATAGCCTTCTTATATGTATCATGTAGCATACTTGGTGGCCTCATTATGTCTGGCCTTGGCTATACACTTGGAGATTTCTTAATTAAGAAATCTCTTACGGAAGGTGATTACTCATGATAGAAGCCTTATTAGTCGCAACAGGAGGATTTTTCGGTGCGATTACACGATTTGCAATTAGCAATTGGTTTAAGAAAAGAAATAAAACACAATTTCCAATTGCTACATTCCTTATTAATATAACAGGGGCATTTTTACTCGGATATATAATTGGCAACGGAGTTACTACAGGCTGGCAACTATTATTAGGTACTGGATTTATGGGCGCATTCACGACATTTTCTACGTTTAAATTAGAAGCTGTTCAGCTTCTCGATCTTAAAAAACTGTACATCTTCCTTTTATATTTAAGTGCTACTTACATAATTGGTATCCTCTTCGCATTCCTTGGGATGAAGCTGGGTGGAATATAAAAAAGCGACTCTATTGAGTCGCTTTCTTTCATAAGAAATATGTCCCGCCATATGGAATGGAAAATAAACCAGCTGGATGTACATCGTAATGTACAATTTGCATCGGAAGTTGTGAATACGGCATATACTGACTTTGCATCATTTGTGCAGCTTGTGCTTGCTGCTGCATGTGAATAGCCTGATACACAGCATGAATTGTTCCCTGTGCTCCTGCCCAAGTAATAGCCGACCCTACTTGTCTTCCATTATAAAAATGATAGTTCATCATGATTCATCTCACTTATTCTTTTTCTTCCATATGGTATGTTGCTATTTCATAGTGAGTGCTTTGGCCCCTATTGGTAGCACCTATCTATTGCTCTTTTTCAGTTTTGAAGTAATAAATCCAAATAATAATACACCAATACCACTAAGGAACAATACATAACTTATCGGTACTAGGAAAAAGAAAGGTTCTTCAAGGAATCCATCCGCTCCTACTTTACTGTTTGAAGCATGTATAGTTAAAGAAATAATCGCTAAAATCATTAAAGAAATAGCTACTACGTATTTATTTTTCATTTCACATTCTCCTCTACTCATGTAATTCTCCTTAAATTATTAACATCATATTACCTAAAATAACATTAACAGTCAATAATTTTTTATCGTTAAACAATAAAGAATTATTGAATAGACTAATAACAAAAAGGTTTGCGAAGCATCTTAAATCACTTCGCAAACCTTCTAAATTATAAATATTTACACTTCAAATCTCTTGCTTAATACAATGTACATTGCGCAAAATAGCACGAATATCCCAGCATAAATTAACAAAATCTCTACACTAAACATATCCGACAATGGACCAAATATTATCATTCCTAAAGGAAGCGCGCATGAATTCGCAATTTGTACAAGGCTGAACATCCGTCCGTGCATCGATGGTTCTACTTTCTCCTGCAATAACACAGTAACTGGTGTATTGAAGCACGGCATTGTTATACCAATTAAAAAATTAAATACTAAATACATAATAAATATCGGTGCTATTCCGAGTCCAATCATAAGCAGTCCATATAATGCACAAGCTAGCGCTGTTGTATACATACGATTACGAAAGCCACCCCACGCCGCAATCAATACACCACCAGCTGCCGCACCCGCACTAAAGGTCATCTCACTAGCAGTAAGTCTCCACATTTCGGCCCCGAAAGAACGAGTTACCATTAAAGGTGTTAAAAAAGCAGCTGGACTTATTAAAATCATGACGATAATTAATAAAACGATTAGCCTTTTAATAAATACATTTTCTTTTAAATAAGAGAACCCTTCTTTAATTCCTTGTAAATTAGATTTTTGCTTACTCTCTACATTCACATGTCCTTCCACCTGAATGATAAACATAATACTAATTCCAATCATAGCCGTAATAACATCAATAAAAAGTGTTGTTTCAATGCTGGCAATAGAAAGAATCGTCGCACTTGCTGCTGGAGAAAGAAACATAATTAAAGATGTAATACTGCTATTTATTCCATTTACTTTCATAAGATACTCTTTCGGAACAATTTGCGGAATTAATGCATTTACAGCTGGCGTTTGTACTCCTGTTCCAGCTGAACGAATGAGTAACACAATAAAAAGTAACCAAATACTTTTATATCCTGTTAAAAATAAAATTGCTAAAACTAACGTCGCAATCGCTATAATCCCATCCGATAACATAATCATCTTTTTACGGTCATAACGATCAATCCAAACACCTGCAAACAAAGATATCGCAATTTGTGGTAGGAAACCGCAAACAGTTGAAATAGTCAACATCACTCCTGATGATGTTGTAAGGGTGATATACCATATAATCGCGTATTGCACGAGAGAGGAACCGAACAACGAAATAGTTTGAGCGGTCAAAAATAATATAATTTTCGTTTTCCAATTGTTTTCACTCATATGTTTCACACCCCCTTAACTAATCCTGTCTCTATATCAAAGATGCTATCTGCCCAATCAAGATAAAAACTCGCTTCGTGAGATACGAGTATAATGCTGCCCTTAAACTGAATTAGCGCCTTTTGCAAAGCTTCCTTCGCTTCTGCATCTAAATGATTTGTCGGCTCATCTAAAATTAAGAAGTTACAAGGTGATAGTAATAATCCGCACAGTTTCACCTTCGATTGTTCACCACCACTTAACGTACGAATTTCTTGCGAGACGTGCGTATCCTTCACACCACACGCAGCTAAATGATGGCGTATTTCCTTCATATTCAGTTTAGGAAACTGCCCTGAAATAATTTGAAGCGGCGTTAAAGAATCATTGCTCCAATTTAAATCTTGCTCATAATATCCAATCTTTAGTTGCTCTGAAAAGTGAAACTCTCCAGAAATACTAGCAATATTTCCAACGATTGTTTTTAATAAAGTAGATTTCCCTACTCCATTGAAACCTGTAATAACAAGTTTTTGCCCACCCATTACTGAAAAATTCAACTTTGGTAAGAGAGCGAAGTCGTAACCAACTTCAAGGTTATTTACTTCAAAAACTGTCTGAACTGAAATGGGAAGTCCCTGAAAATGAATAGACGGTTTATGAGTAAAACTTGGTGGCGCAATTCTTTCCATACGCTCCAATTGTTTTCGACGACCTTGCGCTATTTTTGAATTCACCCCAGCAATATTTCTACGAATATACTCTTCCGTTTTTTCAATTTTCTTTTGCTGTGCATAATATTGGCGAATGTAATCTTTTCGCAAATGCTCCTTCTGCCTTACAAAATCTGAGTATTTACCGTAATACTTCTTAACTGTTCCGAACTCTACATCACATATGCAAGAAGTTACTTTTTCCAGAAAATCAAAATCATGTGACACTACAATAAACGCTCCTTCGAACTTCATTAAATAGTTAGCAAGCCACTCCACATGCTCCTTATCAAGAAAATTCGTCGGTTCATCTAGTAATAAAATATTAGGCTCTTCTAATAAGAGCTTCGCTAAAATTACCTTTGCACGCTGCCCTCCGCTTAATTCACCAATAACACGATCCATCCCAATTGCATCAATACCTAAACCGGCTGCCACCTTATTCGTAATACTGTCTACTGAATAAAAATCACGAGCCTCAAGCTGCTCTTGCATTTCAGCCGCTTTTAGTAGTTGATTCTCATCTCCAGTCATTGCACTTTCTTCATATAACTTGTTCATTCTCTTTTCCATTTCATACAAATCATAAAAAGCTCTCTTTAAATATTGTGAAATGGTATAACCCTCATCAATGTCAGCGTATTGATCAAGATGCCCAATTTGAATATTAGGTTGCCACTTTATGTCTCCCTTATCAGAAATAATTTCCCCCACCAATATTTTCATTAATGTGCTTTTTCCTGCACCATTCTGTCCAACAATCCCCATATGCTCCCCTTTATGCAAATCAAAAGAAGCATTCTCGTATAATACTTTATCTATAAAACTATGTGATAAACTTTCAACTTTAAGTAAACTCATTTTTATTCCTCTTTTCCTGAAATTAAAAAAAGCAGAGAGATAGCGTCATTCGACACTAGCCCTCTGCTTCGTGGTTTTTCCTATACTACTCCAATTTACGGTAAAGACTCATCGGAATAATATACACAAAGGGCCATAGACAAAGCATTGTCTATGGCCCCTTAATCTATTTTATACACCAGCTGAAAAACCATAACGAAATAAGCATAGATAAACTATACTTTTTTAGAAAAGTTATTCAGCCGATGAATATAGGGGATTTATACCCCTTGATTAAGCTCCGTACAACGCTTCACCGTATACATTTGTGCGGAGCAAAGTTTTCTAATGAGTTTTACAAATTTTATATAAAGCATGTTCTGCACCTTCCTTAATACTTAAAAGGGATTTTAGCATACGGTTTTACGAAGCGTCAACATTACTTCCAAATCTTTCAACTACTTGTTTTCAAAATATTGCTTCTGAAACATACACATTCTTATCGCATTATGATAGTTACCATCAACGAAAAACTCATCGATAAGTTCACCTTCTACAATAAATCCAACCTTTTTATAAACATGTACTGCTTTTTCATTTTCCTTATCCACAACTAAATATATCTTATGCATATTTAATACAGCGAAAGCATAATCCATTGCTAAACGCGTCGCCTCTACTGCATAACCATATCCTTGATAATTCGGATCAATAATAATTTGGAATTCTGTTCTACGATGAATATAATCGATTTCTACTAACTCAACTAATCCAACCATTTCATTGTCTTTCTCAACGATAAATCGGCGTTCGCTTTGATCATGTATATGTTTATCGTATAAGTCTTGTAGCTCCACAAATGCCTCATATGGCTCTTCAAACCAATACGACATAATATGCGCATTATTATTCAGTTCGTGTACGAACTTTAAATCTTCTCGTTCCAATGGACGTAACTTCAATTCCTGATTCATTCCTATAACCTCCAAGTAAAAGAAACCTCTTCACTTAATTTCTCAATTTTTTTCGATTTCAAACGCCCTAATTTCATTGTAAACTTTCAAGCAACTTGAAGGTCAAGATGTAAAAAAGTAGTGCAAACTTACGTCTGCACTACTACTCTTTTCTCAAATCTCTCATATTCGATATGTATAAAGCAATAACTAAAACAAGAATTGCTCCTGCGTATAATAACGTCTCCATCGGTTCCTCATGAGACACAATAATTAATCGAATTAAAGCCGTAATTCCGATATAAATAAAATAGCGTAACGGGAAATGATAATTCGATTTAAAATACTTAATAATTAATGCAATGAACTCGAAGTATAAGAAATAGACGATGATACTTTCAACCAATTTATAAGACGTATACTCTTTTGACGAAAAAATATACTGCACAAACGTGATCGTCTCATTCACTAAGAAAATCGATAACACAATGGATAATATAATTAAAGCTATATTTAATATCCATTGCAAAACACTAGCTATAACATGATCGATATTAAATGACTTCATATTCTCTTTAGACTCCCCTTCGTATAAGTACTTATTTATTATAGCAAAATTACGATTGGAAAGAAGTTAAATCATATATTCGTCCTTTGTTGTTTCCAGTGTAGGTGATGTTCATTGTTTGGAGGAGTCTTTTAACCGCAGAACTAGATTCCATATTAAGAAATTCCCTCAATTCGCTATTAGTAGTTATCATATTAAACAGAAGTGTGTAATCTTGTACAGCACGTAAATGAGCATGTTTAGACATACTATTGCAGTTTGAACAACGCCATCCCTGCTTTTCTTTTAACATTGCCATTGTAAAACATTCCTCGCACTGTACCCCCTTTAGCAACTCCTCTTTTTTAATTTTATATTGTGCAAGAACATTTTGTCGTTGTGGAATGTGCTCATTCATAATCTGGCCTATAAGTCCATTTATATTATCAATCACTTTTCCTTTATATTGATTTTTAATCTGTTTTATTCTATTAGGTAAATTTGCACTGTGGATAATTTTACTAGACAGTATTTCATCTGAAGTTTTAATAATTGTACGAGGGGAACTAATTACAACGAGGGATTCAATCGGAATATTATGTAAATCATGTAGATTCAGCCATTTTCTCAGTTGCATCTCTTGCCGTTTCAGTTGTAAAAGCGGATCTGGGAATCCTTCTTCGGTAGTACCATCTGCTATTCGAATAAGCTGATTGAACTTTGCATCAAAAATTAATGTACCAATAATATTTTTTATTTCAAGAAAAAGAAGAAAATAAGATGAAACTATGAGAGTATCAATTTGGAAATAATGTTTTTGATCAAATAACCTAATATCATGTAAAATATGGTATTCTGCTTCGGATAGAAAACTCAGCGGATACTCGATCGCCTGCTCTCCTTTATAGCCGGCCATAAATTTCGCTAGACTTTCAACCACCACATTCCTTTTTGGATGATGAGCAGGCAATCTTCTAAGTAAAGCTTCTAATTGGAGCAAATATACGGGCATTTTCCGCTCTTTCACAATCACTTTTATCCCCCTCCAAAATATATCAGCGATTTTTCAAATATATCAGCGCAACTCCAAATATATCGGCGATTTTCGAAATATATCGGCGCAACTCCAAATATATCAGCGATTTTCGAAATATATCGACTTACCGACAAAAACCGACACAACATACACACATAAAATCTTATACACAGTATAACATCACAGCAAAAATCACACTGTAAGCATAATGTTAATATCCCATTTTGATTCTGTTCTTTTCAAAATGGGATATTAACATTCTACATATAAAAAAGACCATTTTGTTAAATCAAAGATGATCATCCTCTTTCACTATCACTTCACCATTCGGATATTTATGCTTAATATAATCGCTTCCCCAATCACAAAGTACTTTTAAGCCTTGTTTTAATGATTGTCCCTGTTCTGTAAGGGAGTATTCAACTTTCGGTGGCACTTGATTGTATACTTTTCTAGATACGAGTCCATCCTTTTCAAGCTCTTTCAATTGCTCCGTAAGCATTTTTTGTGTAATACCAGTGACCAATCGTTTTAATTCACCGTTTCTTGTCGGTCCGCTTGTTAAATGATATAAAATGTGGGATTTCCACTTACCCCCGATCACATCTAAAACGACTTCAATTCTATTGTTATACTCTTTTTTCATACCGAACTCCTTCTATATTTTAATAGGCACTTTCTCGTGCCTATGTCACGAGATGGTGTCTATATCACGGAAAAGTGCGTACTTTTCATAGTACCTGTACTATACCATAATGATGCATGTAAGCAACTTATAACAGAACATCAACTTAGTGGGGGTATTTTAAAATAAAAAAAGAAAATCGTACTGCAAATTTTTATGATGTGATTCGTGAGCGTCGTTCCGTTCGCTCCTATGATCCATCCGTTACAATCTCTGATGAAGAAATTAAAGAACTTTTAGAAGAAGCAATGTTAGCACCAAGCAGTTCAAACTTAAACCCATGGCGTTTCATGGTAATTACAGATCAAGATTTAAAAGAGAAGCTTCACCCAATCGCTTTAAATCAACCACAAGTGTTAGAAGCATCCGCTATGATCGTAATTTTAAGCGAAAATAATGCCCACGAATTCGAACATATCAATAAAGTGAATGAACGTGCAGTAGCTGCTGGATTCATGACAGAAGAAATTAAAACTAGACTGAACAACAGCATTCGTGAGTTTTATGCACCTGTAAGTGACCAAGGAAAAAGAGAATGGCAAATGCTTGATGGTGGTTTGTTAGCTATGCAATTGATGCTTGCTGCAAAAGCAAGAGGATATGATACAGTTCCAATGCTTGGCTATAAGGTTGTAGAATTCCGCCAAGCATTTAACGTTCCAGAAAACTTAACTGATGTTTTAATGATTGCATTAGGCAAAGCAAAAGAGCCAGGATTCCCATCAGTTCGATTAACTGTAGATGAAGTAACTTCTTGGAATGGCGATTTTTAATCACCGGTTTCATCGTACTTTTGAAATGAAAGTACGATGAAATCTATTAGTTAAACTATGATCAACTACTTGCACAAAAGAAAGGCGGAGAAAACAATGCTTGAAGTTTTAAACCGAATTAATGAACTAGCTAACAAACAAAAAGAAGCAGGTTTAACAAAAACAGAATTACATGAGCGTAAAGCATTACGCGAGGAGTACCTTCAAATTATCCGTGGTCAAATCAACACCACTGTTACAGGATTAAAGATATTAGATCCTTTAGGAAATGACGTGACGCCTGAAAAATTAAAAGAACAACAAAAGCTAGCACTAAACACAGATAACAACGCATGAAAATACCAAGATTTTTTGTTACTTATTGATTCGTCTAAGTAAACATGCGATTAGATGAATCATTAAGTTAACATCCATTTTTATTTCTAAATAAAAAATCCCACAAACAAATTATCCCCGTCTTTGCTTTGTATCTTATAGCTTTTTCACACTGAAACTATATCCGTTAAAATCGTTTCATAACGTTATTACTTCCGCATAGCTACAATTTATATAATAACGGTACAGTACAAATAACGTACTGAATCACTAAGTATGGGGGAATAACGATGAACGAAGCGTTACTATTAGTAGACATACAAAATGATTACTTTGAAGGCGGCAATATGGAATTACATCAACCTGAAAAAGCCGCACAAAAAGCGAAAGAAGTTTTGAAAGTATTTCGCGAAAAACATAAAACAGTTATTCACGTACAACATATCGCGAACAATGAAGGAGCTACTTTCTTCTTACCTGATACAGTAGGTGTTCAAATTCATGATGATGTACAACCGATTGTTAACGAAAGAGTCCTACAAAAACATCACCCCAACAGTTTTTTAAGAACAAATTTATTAGAAACATTAAAGACAGAGAAAATAGACCGACTAGTCATTTGCGGTATGATGACTCATGTATGTATTGATGCAACAGTGCGCGCTGCCAGTGACTTCGGATTTCAATGTATTGTAATTGAAGATGCTTGTACAACAAAAGATTTAGAATTTCAAGGAAATCTAATCCCTGCAGTACACGCTCATCAATCGTTCATGAGTGCATTAGAGTTTGGTGATATTTATGCAACAGTCATGTCAGCAAACTGTTTTATAACCAAAAGCAAATAAAGAATTACAGTTCCATATGAAAAAAGAAAGGATAAGTATCTTATTCTTTCTTTTTTTCCATCGTCTTAATGACAGTATTTATACGATAATCACCATAATGTAAAACATCTGCAAGAGTCTCTTCTAATTGCTGATGCGAAGATGTGTGAAGAGTCATGACATAGCAACCATCGCCGCTTATACGATACATTTCAGTAATTACGTCCGTTTTTTCAAAAAAATTTTGAATTTGATTATGATAATGCGGTGCATGCAAAAATAGTGTAACAAAGGTTATAATAGATCCTTCTAGCTTAGCCCTGTCAATATTTATCGTATATTTTTGAATGACACCTGCCTCTTCTAATTTATTAATTCGCTTCCCAACAGCCTGACCAGTCAAATGTACTATCTCCCCCAATTTCCTTCCAGTTCATTCTAGCGTTTCCTTGTAGTAATTGTATAATCTTAAAATCTGTTGAATCAAACATGGGTATCCCCTTCCTATACGAAACGAATTCTATAAAATCTTCATTTCTCCTACAGTTTTTCTCAAAAGTTTTGCACTACAATCGATTAGCTCTATTAGCAATTACATTATTGTTAGTGGCTTTCCTTCTTCTTTACAATGTATTTTTTGGATTACTCGTAGGCACTACAGCAAGCTAGCAATTTTTTATAAATATGAACAAATTTTAGGAATTAGTTTATCTTTTTTTAATGTTTTATTTAGAGGCAGTTTATAGTCGGGTATTAACATAAGAAACGTAGCAACTAAGTTCATATATGACGCACTGCTACTATAATCGCTAACCGTACTACTTGAAATCATAAAATAAGGAGACGATAAAACATGAACAAAAAAGCAAAAGCACTATCATCCGTATTGCTCGGATTCACATTAGCATTAACAGGGTGTGCTGGTACTAAAGCTGAAGAAAATCATGGGAAACAAAAACAAGAACAAGTTGCTAAAGAAACAAAAAAGGAAAATAAATTAACTAAAGGGCAAAAAATGGCTAATATTCTTAGCGAGACAAATTGGCAAGGTACACGAGTGTATGACAAAGATAAGAATGACTTAACAAAAGAGAATGCAAATTTCATTGGTCTTGCAAAATATGATGCGAAGTCAGGCAGATATGAATTTTTTGATGCTAAAACAGGTGCAAGTCGTGGCGATAAAGGAACTTTCTTTGTCACAAATGATGGGAAGAAGAGAATATTAATTTCAGAATCAATGAAGTATCAAGCTGTCGTTGACATGACAAAACTAAACAAAAATGTATTTACTTATAAACGAATGGGGAAAGACGCTAACGGTAAAGATGTAGAAGTTTTCGTTGAACATGTCCCATATAAAGAAAAAGAACTTTCTTTCACTGATCCGGACAAGCAGCTGAACACGACTACAGGAGATATTGTTAAAAACGTTGATGGAGATAAAATTCTAGGCGATACCCTTTGGCATGGAACAAAGGTATTAGATGAAGCTGGTAATGATGTAACACAGTTTAATTCGAATTTTATAAGCCTAGCAAAATTTGATGACAAATCTAATAAATATGAGTTCTTCAATAGCGAAACAGGTCAAAGCCGCGGTGATTATGGCTACTTCGATGTTGTACACGAAAATAAAATAAGAGCCCATGTTTCCATTGGAAATAATAAATACGGTGCTGCTCTTGAGCTTACTGAACTAAATAAGAATAAATTTACGTATAAAAGAACTGGTAAAGACCAAGCTGGTAAGGATATAACTATATTCGTTGAACATGAACCTTATAAAGGTGATATGAAACCACAATTTAGCTTTTAAAAACGTTTGATTAAAGATCCTGTACTGAGTTGCAGGATCTTTCTTATTAAGCAAGAGAACGAAAAGACGAAAAACATGTAGCTTTTCGTCTTCACAATATTCCCTGATGATTTACAAAACCTAAAAACATACCGATACAAAATAAATCCAATTAGAATTAAGGGAAGAGTTAAGCCACCCCAAGCTGGTTTATTAGCAAACGCCCTTATTTTAAAATTAATCCTTGCTAAAGACATGATAACAATACCCGCTATTGATAAAATTGTAGTTACATAAGTCATTTATAACAATACTCCTCTTCTATATTGATTTTATATCTCTGCAAACCATCTGCATAAGTGTTATAGTCCAATATTCATACATGCCATTACAATTGTAGCAATCCAGCTTTGTGCCACATCATTTGTAAAATTCATTCTTCACTCCTAAAAAAAGACAGAACCAGACGGTTCGGTCTTTTTTTGTTTTATAATAATCTCTTTTATTTTTGCTACAATACCTTTTTCTTATAAATCTTACGCTAACACAGCTTTTAATTAACTTATCCTGAAATATTATGAATTTGCGTTCAACTTATCTAAAATACTTTTATCTATTTTCGCTTGATTCACTTTAGCTATTTTAGAAACAATCCCACGGCGCTCTTCCCAATCAATCAAATAATATTGATTTTTTTCCAATTTATTTTGCATGGAAATTTTCAGTTCTCTTTCTTCCCCTTTTTTATCGTACACCTTCTCATCATAAACATGATACGTAAGAACTTCTCCATTACTCAATTTTTCGTTTTCTACTGTAGAATCGGTCGTTACTTTTACATAATATTGTTTAGTCGAATAGTATCCATTCCCTGACTTCATATAGTAGAAAGCACCTCCTACTATAGCTAATAACACAAAAATTCTCATGATCCATTTCATATGATAATACCTAACCTTTCTATTCTACTTGTAAGATTTATACCCGTTAAAATATAAATCTTCCTTACCTTAAGTATGCTTTAACCATAAAGATGGTACAATTCAGTTTCCTTACACCCACATTACATTTTTGTAATTCTATCATTTTACAAAAGTTTCTTAAGTTGGCCGCAAACAAAAGAACATAAACTGTTTTAAGTTTTATTCCTCCAATTGCCACACTTTTAGCAACACTTGTTCAAGTAATAGGAATTACATTATTAATCAGCCCTCACCAATCAGGCCGCCCGGCAAATAGCGGGATAAAATTTGTGACCAAGTAAAAAAGCGCCCTACTTATAGGGCGCTTTTTTTATACTTAATGACTAATACTAGCTGTTGGGTATAATGTTGTTCCTCCAATTGAAACTTTTATTTCATTTGTTAATGGAACATTTTGTTCATTAATAATTGTTCTCCACCATTCCCATGCAAGACCTGTACATTCTCTTGCTACAATTTTTATATTTTTTGAGTTCGGTGGAAGAGGGATAACTGTAGAGTAATGAGCCGTTTTGTCTTTTCCGCTACCATCCCACGTTTTATGTGTTAGTACTTCGTTACCCTTTTGGTCAAATGTGAATTCATCCCAAGATACATCAAATTGAGCAACGTAAGCACCGTAATGATCAAGTGTCATTTTAGCACTTGAATATTCTGTAGTTGTCGTCTCAATATAATCTGTATTGTTATGAACAGCAGCAGTTGCATTATCTTTTAAGAAAGTACTTGTATATGAAATCGGGTATGCTGGATTTTTAAGACTTAATTCAGCATTATCTTTAATGATATTTCGGATTTCATTGAAATCTTTAGTAACAACCTTGTTATGCTCTTTCGCATCTCCACCTAATACTACAGCAGTAAAGGTACTTTCTTCAAAAATATCTTTATACTGTCCACTTGTTTCAACGCTGTTATTCTTAAGTAAGGCTTTAAAAGCAGCTTGTACATCTTTGCTCTTAGATGTTGTTTCTAATTTTACATAAATCGTTCTACCATAAGCTACATTTGAAACCATAACAGGTGGAGCCGAATTACTTACGCCTTTTCGAGTTAACTCGTCAAAAGTAACACTATTATCAAAAAGGTCAGATGGATTATTAGGTAGTTCAGCACTTACCGTATAAAATATTTGCTTATATGCGGCAACCATCACTTTTTTCTCTCCATTTGCAACCGCATTAAAATCAATGTTTAAACTGTTATCAAGATATTTAGCGTTAACATTAAGAGCACTTGCGATTTGTGATTTACTATAAACCATAGATTCCGTATACTGCATTCTTGCAGGTAACGTATGTGTTGTGGAATACTTTTCATTCCAAGTAGATACTAAATCGTCTACTGCTCCAGCTACATTACCATATGTCGGATTTTGGACAGTGATTGTATTTTCTTTTCTCATGCCCGGTAAGTCTATACTAATATTCAAAGGCTTTCTCTTAGCCACTAATAAACTTGGTTGATTGTCTGCAAAAGCTTTATTTGCAAGTTGTACAGCTCCTGGATACGTACGATTCACTACAGAATCAATAATTGAAATATCGACTGGTGACGTTGTAAGTGATTTTTTCTCGCGTTCCACTACTACAAATTTACCATTTGAATTGATACTTTCTTTCGGAACAAAACTCTCTACTTTATCACCATTTACAGCTAAAACCTCTTGATTATTATATTTAAGATTTGCTATACCAGTATCAATGCCACTAGCATTTTTGGTTACATCAGTTGCATTACTTGCTTGTGTTTCTGCGAAGGAAATAGATGAATAATTAATAGTGCATAGACTAACTAATAAACATGCAAGGAACTTTCTTCTCTTAGTGTTTTTCTTAATATTCAGAAAAATCACCCCGTTCTTTTTTTAGTAAAATATGATAATGATTGATAAATGATAGCTAACTAATACACTTACATAAATGCTTTTAAAAGTTCTTGAATTAACGGGATTACGCCACCTACAAATTTTAATACTGCCATTGCGATTTCCATATTATTTCCTCCTTTTTATTGCTACGAAAATATGATTTATCTTTATGCCCTCATTATAGTGACCCCTTACACTTTTATCAATACACTCTGATATGCAATATTACATATAAAAAAAACAAGCTGAATTCTTTTGAAAAATTATACAGAGATATTTTTTCCGTTTGGTACATACTTGAAAAGGTGAAGCGTTCTTTTTCATTTTATGAGTAATCACATAAAAAAAGCTGCTGCCTATAAAATATAGACAGCAACTTCAACTAGAATGTCTTGCATAATCTACGCAAGACATTTTATAACTAATACACTGCGATCGGCCCATAAGGACCATTAATAATTTCTATTTTTGTTTCAAAAATATCTGTCAAAAGTGTTGGGTCCATAACCTCTTCTACTGTTCCGAAAGCAGCAATTTGTCCATCTTTCATAGTACAAATTTTATCCGAGTATTTAGCTGCAAAATTTATGTCATGCATAACAGTCAAAATTGTTCGTCCAAATTCATTAGCTGCACGTCTCAAATGCTCCATCATTTGAACAGAACGAGCAACATCAAGGTTGTTCAAAGGTTCGTCCAAAAGTACATATTCCGTCTCTTGGCACAATACCATCGCTACATATGCCCTTTGTCTTTGACCACCAGAAAGCTCATCTAAATATCTATTCTCTAAACTAGTTAAATCTAAGAAATCGATATATTTAGAGATGATAGCCTCATCTTCTTTAGTCAATCTTCCCTTTGAATAAGGAAAGCGCCCAAATCCAACTAGTTGTCTCACAGTAAGCCTAGTTACAAAATGATTTTCTTGTCGCAATATAGTCAAAACTTTTGCTAAGTCTTTTGATTTAGATTCAGAAACATCCATATTTGCTACCTGAATTTGGCCTTCATCCATATCTAAAAGTCTGCCAATCATTAAAAGTGTCGTTGACTTTCCAGCACCATTTGGTCCAATTAAAGAAGTAAAGCCCGCTTTTGGTATTTCAATATCCAAAGGTCCTATTTTCACCTTATCAGTATAGAACTTTTTAACATTATCAATTTTTATCATAAAGCCCTCTTCCTTAAAACTATAGTTAAGAATATGATTCCACCAAATAATTCAATAATAACTGAAACTACACCTTGAGCATGGAATACATGATACATTAAAAAGTATGCACTCGTCATTATCAAAAATCCTATAGCAAAAGCCATTGGAAAAATATATCTATGATCATACGTTGATGCTGCCTGATAACTCAAAGTTGCTACTAAAAAGCCGTAGAAAGTAAGTGGCCCAATTAGAGCTGTTGAAATGGACATCAAAATAGCAACTAATACAAGCGTATAAATTACACTAGGTTGGTATTTAACTCCAAAAGAAGTAGCAACATCCTTTCCTAGTGACAAAACATTTAAATTCTTAGAATGAGCAAAAATTAATACTGCTATAATTATGATCATAGGAATTACAATAGGAAAATATGCAGGATCTGCATGATTAACAGAACCAAATAATCTTGCTTGTAAGATATCAAATTCTGAAGGCGCAAGTAGTTTTCTCATGAAAGTTGACACAGAATTTAGCCCGGTACCAATAATAATTCCAACTAAAAGCATAAGTTGTAAATTCCCGTATTTACCGGAAAGTAACCATCCATAAAGTATCAAACTCATGAAGACCATAACAACAACTTGGAATAAAAATGATCCAATTCCATTAAAATTTATTAACGCACTAGCACCAAAGAAGAATACTGTACTCGTTTGAATTGCTGAATAAAGTGATTCGAAACCTAAAAGTGAAGGAGTAATAATTTTATTATTCGTAATAGATTGGAAAGCAACTGTCGACAAGCTATGGCAAACCGCAGCAATAATCATTGCAACAATAGCTACTATCCTTCTCTTAACGACTGGGATAAAAGAAGGTGAATCTATCGGAACTGGATTGTTATAAACTAAAAGTCCATATGAAGAAAGAAGACCTAAAGCAATCAATGTTATCAGTAAAATCCAATAACGTCTTGCTTCCTTCTTAGACCGAAAAGCGCTAGCTGATCTACTTTCATTATGAAGGCTAGAATCGATTTCGACATTTTCTTTTTTTCTATATTCTAATGTGATCATCGTAGCCTCCTTGGTTTTCTTTGTCTCAATAAAATAGTAATAAACACGACTGCTCCCACTGTTGCAAGTATTAAAGAAACAGGTAATTCAAAAGGCTGTATAATTGTTCGAGAAATGATGTCACAGGCAGTTATTGATCCCATTCCGATCACACAAACCCAAGGTAAATTACTCCTAAGATCATCACCTCTAAACATTGAAACGATATTTGGCACAATTAATCCTAAGAAAGGTAAGTGTCCAATAACAGCTGCAACAATTCCAACTGCAACAGAGATAAGAGCAGTCCCAAAAAGAACAATTCTATTGTAATTAACTCCAAGACTTGTTGCGACATCTTCTCCTAGTCCAGCTAAAGTCAATCTATTAGCATACATAAAAATAAGAAAAGTAATGATAACAATCAGCCATAAATATTCATATCTTCCCACCTGAATGTTAGCAAATGAACCTACAAACCAAGTTTCAATACTTTGCGTCTTTTGAAAAAGGAGTCCTAAAAAAGTAGACACTGCAGAAATTACTGCTCCAAGCATCAATCCAATAATCGGAACAATTAAAGACGAACGAAGCTTAACTCTTCTTAAAAATAGAAAGAAAATCATAGTTCCTATAAAAGAAAAAATGATTGCACCAGTCATTCTTTGAACTAAAGTCGGGGCAGGAAATAATAAATACACAAAAAGCAGGCCTAAGCCTGACCATTCAATAGTCCCCGTTGTAGTAGGTTCAACAAAGCGATTCTGTGTAATGAGTTGCATTACGAGCCCTGCCATCGCCATCGCAGCTCCAGTAAGCATTAATGCAGCTGTTCTCGGAACACGAGTTATGAAAAACATCTCTGTCCCGTCCTCTTGTCCACGTATATCATAAACTCCAGTAAACAGTGATATAATCCCTAAAATTATAACAACTATAATCGCTATTATAAAAGGTTTTGTCCATAATTTATTGTGATTATAAAACTGGGGTTGAGAAATATTCTCAACCCTAGAAATTATATTTTTTGACACTGTTTCGTACTCCTTTACACTACTTAGCTAAAGTTTTTGCCACATTTCCAAATAACTCTATATAAGTTTGAATTGATTCATTTGTGTAAGTATCTTCTGGTGCATAAATAACTTGTTTTTTAGAAACAGCAGTTGTGTTTTGAAGAGCAGGTGATTTAGAAATAACATCCTTAGCAGGTGTTGACTTAGCTGCATCAGATGTTGCAGCATCACGATCTAATACGAAAATCCAATCAGGATTTGTTTGTGCAATAGCTTCAACAGAAACGTCATCACCTTTATGACCTGCAGTAGAATTTGAAACTTCTAACGCTGGAGTCCAACCGAAAATTTCATACATTGGTCCCCAAACGCGACCAGAATGTGGAGCAGCAAAACCAATATTACCACCAGTAACGATAACACTCATAACTTTATCTTTTCCGTTATAAGCAGATTTTGCTTTTTCAATAGATTTATCAAAATCAGCTACTAATTGTTTAGCTTCTTTATCTTTATTAAAGATTTTTCCTAAAGTAACTGTAGAATCTTTAAGTCCTTTTACTAAGTTTTCGCCAGGCTTAGTAGCTTTCTCAGAGACATCAAAATTAAGATCAATAACTGCTGCATTTGGTACTAATTTTTTGATTTCTTCGTAATGGTCAGCAAATCTTTGACCAACGATTACAAGGTCAGGGTTTGCCGCTGCAATAATTTCAAGATTTGGTTCACGGTGATTCCCAATATTTTGAACTTTTTCATCCTTTTTATATGCTGAATCAGCAGGCATGATATCCTTTGGAGCAGCCGCTAATTTAATTCCCCAATCAGATAAAGTTTCAAAAGTTCTGTTATCCAAAGCAACTACATTCTTTGGGTTTACAGGGACTTTAACAGTTCCATGAGCATCAGTGATTTCAACCGTTTTTGGCTTATCACTACCATTATCTTTATTATTAGCCTTCGAAGTTTCTTTACTTGAATCTGAGCAAGCTACTAACATTAAAGTGAAAACTGCTAGCATACTCACTAATTTTAAAAGCATAGATTTTTTCATATGTATACTCCTTATAGTGTGATTTATTTCGAAAATGATGACATCCATAGATTGAATTAGAAAGTAACTTTTATTCAATTGAATCGCTATTGATAATCATTTTCATTTGAACATCCTGTTAATTAGTATAGTCATTAATTCTGTGAAAATCTTGTGAATGGTGTGAATTCATAAAATCAGGCATAAAAAGTAATATGTGGAGTCAGGCACCTTTATTCTTCAGAGCGTGTCGATTTTTTTCGAGTAGACACTTTCATTAGATCCGGTCTCAACTAATGCGCACTAGAATCGTCCCCTCCACACTACCCAAAAGATGAGCACCTTATAAACCATAATTTCCCCTGCAAAAAATGCTCATTAATAGCTAATGTTTTCATAATCCATTGCCTGATAGAAATATTCTTTTTACATCTTTTAAGACTTCACAGAAACTATTTGATTATCACATTTAATAAAAAAACGAGTAAAACTGAATGAAATAGTTTTACTCATTTTTTTATTATCTTATTTTTATCAGTCAATCATCGAATAGCCTCTGCCATGTATCGTTTGAATATATCTTTCTTTCTTCTCGCACTTTAACTTTTTTCTTACATACCCAATATATAAATCTACTACATTTGGATTTACTACTACGTTATATCCCCAAACCTGATTCAAAAGCATTTCACGGCTCAATATTGTATTTTTATTCTTGATTAAAAATACAAGTAAATCGTACTCGCGCTTAGTAAGCGAGAGATTTTCGCCACCTTTTTTCACAATATTACTAGATGCATCAACAAAGAGATCTTTAAACTGATAAAAGTTTGTCTCATTTTGCTGAATACAGCCACTTCTCCTTAAAATCGCTTGAACTCTTGCTACTAATTCTTCTTTCACAAATGGTTTTCTTATATAATCATCTGCTCCTGCTTGTAATCCTGCTATGCAATCCTTGCTAGAAATATTATCGGTCACAATAATGATTGGTGTCTTTTTAACAAGCCGTATTTGTCTGCAAATTTCTGGTCCCGATATACTTAATGAATCCCAATCTAATATGATAATATCCCAGTCTTGTTCATATATTATATTTAAACCTTCGTTTTCATTGTGAAGTTTTAAAATGAAATAGCCTTCTTGCGTTAGACCGCTTACGATTTTCTTTGCTGAAGACCGTTCATTTTTAATCACCAACACCTGCTTCACCGATGGTTCACCTCTACTTCAATATAACTTATTTAGATAAAAAATTATCCCCAAAAAACAATTTAAGATTTATAAATTTAAAATTCCTAAATAATCCATGAAAACAGCTTATTAGGAGAACTCTATATAATCTTACAATAGGTATGGATAAAAACACAAAACATATTAATATTCGAATAAAACGAAAACTCAATGAAGTCTTATCAACCAGGTTTTGACGGGATAAACTTGTAATCATTAAGGGATACGCATTAAGGATAGAAGTGAAAGAAGTGAAGAATTAGAAGCATTCTATTTTTAAAATCCTAACTTTTCCACAAATAAAAGAAGCATAAACTTGCCGTGAATGTTACAACAAAACAAATAAAAATACCTATTATTAGCATGTGGCATTTAATCTTACTATTTTATTCATTAAAGCTTTTATACAACAAGTTCAATAACTTTAACAAAGGAGTTTTAGTATATTGGCTTAATGGTAAAAGTGTTTGTAATGATATCCTTTGCTTTTAGAGGTACCGTCAGGAAAATGCGGATTTACAACACTAAGCCCATTTTCCTGACGATTCCTCCGCTTTCAACAACGTTAAGAAAATTTTATATGAAAGAAAGTTTTGTTCTTTTAACCAAAAACGGTCGTTTATGGTTAGATGAACTACTCACAGCTATTTATGTGATGCCATTTTTTAGATGTAATCAAAGATAGTACAGTTGCATCATGAATTTGCCAAATTCCTTGTGTCTGTTGTCCCATATGGAAGGATCTCGTATATTTTTGCAGCAAGTGCCTGGGGAGATTCCTTTGCCCCTCTTTTAATCCAATCGTTAACAATATTATAGATACCGCCTGCTAAAAACAGGATTTGCATTCTGCTTATGTCATGATTGCGCGTAATATCCGCTTGAAAGACCTTTTCCATTGTGTAATTCAAATAATCAAGCATCATACTAGATATATTTGCATCAATTAACTTTCCTGACGGCTTCTGTGCAGACACAAAGCCCTCTATAATATATTCAATAATTAGCTGCATACTTTCATAAGGATCCAAACTATCAACCTCTTTCAAAAATTGTTGAACAATTTCATCCACTGATACTTGTACGACGTCGTAAACGTTGCGGTAGTATTTGTAGAATGTGACTCTGGCAACTCCAGCCTTTTTGCAAATAGCTGTTACGGTTATATCTTGCAGTTTATGTTCATGCAACAGTGCGCTCAATGCCTCCATAATGTATTTCTGAGAGTGTATACTGTCTTCTCTTGACTTCCTCAAAACTAACACATCCCTTCATTCTGTTCGTTTTAAGTGCAAATTATCACATAGTGCTTGAAAGATGAAAATTCACTGTTATACTTACACATGTAAGTACAATTGTTAGTGTATAAAAGGCCATCATTGCTGTCAATGTGTACCATTTTCTTTGTTTCCTACTGGCAATTTCCCGCCATTTTGCAAGCTATAAATAGGGTGAGATATACTGATACAATTTACAATATAAATTTTAAAATCCTTTTATATGAATAATACGAGATTTTGTCGTTTGTACGTTTCTAAATTACAACGTAAGAACAAGACAAATTTCCAACGAAAGTAGGGTGAGATTTAATTGGCAAAATATCTTTATAAGTTAGGACATTGGGCAGTAAATCATAGGAAAAAGGTTATATTTAGTGCACTCGCAATTCTTATTGCATTTGTACTTATTGGAGTCAACATGGGTTCCTCTTTCAATGATGAAATGAGCATTCCGAATACACCGGCAGATAAAGCAGGAAAAGTAATTAAAAAAGAGTTTAAAGCGATGCAACCAGCAGGTGCACAAGTAAAAGTAGTATTTCAAGCACCAAAAAACGGAACCTTGGAGTCAGCGGAAGTACAACAGAAAATTGCAGAAGTTCTAAGTGAGATAAAAAAAGATTCAGCTGTTGATTCTGTGGCAGCACCGATGCAACTGCAGAACCTTAGTGAAAATAAGAAAATCGGATATGCAGTTGTTACGTACAAAGTGGAAGCGGAAAAGGTCACAGAAGCTTCTAAGGATAAGATTTTAGATAGTATTGAAACAACAAGGGATGCCGGCATTCAAACGGAGCTATCAGGAGGCGATATTAAGTTTTCCGACTCAGAGACTTCAGGTATGACTGAAATTGTTGGAGTACTTGTTGCCTTCGTAGTCCTGACATTTACTTTTGTGTCTCTTCTAGCAGCTGGACTTCCGATTCTCACTGCGATAATCGGATTAGCGATTGGAATGCTAGGAATCATGATTGGAACCAATTATGTGGAAATCCAATCTGTTTCCTTAACATTAGCTGCCATGCTGGGACTCGCAGTAGGCATTGACTATGCGCTTTTCATTATCAATCGCTTTAGACAGCAGCTCGCACAAGGAGATTCTGTTCCAGAATCTATTGCCATTGCAACGGGAACAGCGGGAAGTGCCGTAATCTTTGCAGGATTGACTGTTATTATTGGTCTTTTGGGACTGTCTGTTACAAAGATTCCATTCCTAATAGCGATGGGCGTATCCGCTGCTTTCACTGTATTCATAGCTGTGGTGGTTTCCGTCGTCATATTACCGGCCATATTAGGAATTATCGGCCATAAGATTGCCCCAACTAAACAAAATCGATTCTTGGAAAAGATGACTGGGGCAGGTAAGAAACGCACTGGTTCAAATAAATGGGGGGAATTTGTCGTAAGACGTCCTCTGGTTGTTTCGATTTTCGCAATCGGACTACTTGCAGTGATTACGATTCCATTTTTCCATATGAACCTTGGGCTGCTTTCTGATGGAACATCAAAGTCCACAGAAACGACAGAACGAAGAGCATATGATTTATTGACCGAAGCATATGGAGAAGGAATTCATGCCTCTTTAGCGGTAGTGGCAAAAGCTGAGGAAGCAACAGCTGAAACGCAAAATACTATGAACACCGTTGCAAAAGAATTGGGTAACTTATCTGACGTGAAAAGTGTGACACCAGCTATCCCTGGTCCTTCTGGAAAGATTTATATGATTTCCATCACACCAAAAACAGGACCTGACGATACAAAGACGAAGGATTTGGTAAATACGATTCGGGACAGATCAAACCAGACCGAGAAAAAAAATGGAATTGAACTAATGGTAACGGGCACAGCAGCGATGAATATTGATATTGTGCAAAAGCTGAGTGATGCCTTGCCAGTTTTCGCTGCTCTTATTGTGGGACTCGCATATGTACTCTTAGTTCTAGTGTTTAGATCTCTACTCATTCCATTAAAAGCAGTATTAGGGTTTCTACTGTCTCTTGGTGCTACGTTGGGAGCCGTGGTATTTTTCGTGCAGGATGGGCATTTCCAAAATTTATTTGGTTTCCCAGCTGCCAGTCCAATCTTAGCTTTCTTGCCTGTTATTCTGATTGGCATCCTGTTCGGACTTGCCATGGACTATGAGGTGTTTCTAGTAAGCAAGATGCGGGAAGTATATACACATACAGGCGACCCGAAGAGAGCTATTTTAGAAGGAATGCGAGAGAGCGGTAAAGTCGTAGTCTCAGCAGGATTAATTATGATGTCTGTATTTATTGGATTCATGTTGGCACCTGATAGCATCATTAAATCCATAGGCATGGCTCTTACATTCGGTGTTTTCTTCGACGCATTCATCGTGAGAATGACAATCGTACCTGCGGTCATGGCTCTCATGGGTAAGTCGGCCTGGTACTTGCCAAAATGGCTGGATAAAATTTTACCTAACATTGATGTTGAAGGCGAAAGCATTATACATCACATGGAAAACAAAAGTGAAAAGATATATAAACAGAACAGTTAAAGTTAATTCATAGTTATATTCATAAAAAAAATCGCTTTCTTATAAAAGAGAAGTGGTTTTTAGAGAAAGTATAGATTTCCTTCGCTGCTTATACAAATATAGGTAAAAACAATTTAAGAAGGTTTGTTTGCATCATTGTAAAATATAAACATAAATGAAACACGCATTTTGAAAAAACTTAATCAAAATGCGTGTTTTTAGTATAAATCTAGTAATTTTATCAATGGGTACAAATTGCCCTTTTAAATTGTAGAAATTCAATGAATATCATATACACGTAAGGTGGTCACTTCCCTGTCAAGTAGACAATAATAAAGATACGGTTTAAAATCTTTTATTTTTGTATGCATAAGTTTGCCACAAACAAAAAGAACCATAACCTCGCCGACCTGGCAAAGTTATGGTTCATATCATACAAAATAAAAAAACCACCAAATATGTATTGGTGGAGACGGTGGGAGTCGAACCCACGTCCAAAAATATCGGCACTTAAGCTTCTACGAGTGTAGTCGATATATTAGCATTTCGCGAACTCTTCGGCCTATCGACAGGCTTCCAAGTTGCTAGTCTGATTGTTCTCTTCCTTCGCCCTCAGACGGCGAACTCCGGCGTAGTCCACTTAGTTTGAGTCCCTTACCCTACCACATGGACGATGGAGGGAGGAACCTTTAGTGCAATTAAGCAGCTAAAGAAAGATTGTTTTGTTTGCCAATTATAGGCTTTGACGTTTTAACGAGGCCGATCCCCTCGACTCGCAACCTAAGCTCGAACTATCCCTGTCGAATCCGTAACGTCCCCATGATAAAAATGGAGCATACGAAGAAAATATCGTGATAGCTACTAAGAGCTGTTTTTCAATGTGCAACAACCTTACATAAGTTATTATATCATACGCGCGCCGTTTTACAAATGTAAATATCTGTATTACATCTTTTGGCGATCACGGAACACGCGTGCAATTTCACGTTTCGCTTCTTTCTCTTTTAAATCGTGACGTTTATCATATTGTTTCTTACCTTTTGCTAAACCAAGTGCCATTTTTGCAAATCCATTTTTCAAATAGATTCTAAGTGGAACTAATGCGTAACCTGTTTCTTTTGCAGCGCCCGCTAGCTTATCAATTTCTTTTTTATGAAGAAGTAATTTTCTCGTACGAAGTGGATCATGGTTGAAACGATTCCCTTGTTCGTATGTATTAATGTGCATATTATGAACCCATACTTCACCATTATGTATACGTGCAAACGCATCTTTCAAGTTCACGCGACCAGCGCGAATCGACTTAATTTCCGTTCCTTGAAGGACAAGCCCTGCTTCGTATGTTTCTTCGATGAAATAATCATGAAACGCTTTTTTATTTTGTGCAATAACCTTACCTGTACCTTTTGGCATATAACGTCCCTCCTCTATTTTTACTATTGTAACAAATGTAGATAAAAAGCGAAAGTGGCTCGTTCAGAATGTGAGGTGGATGGAGCTTCTGACCTTGAGGCGCTCTTTGCCTCTGGGGAAGAAGCGAAGCCGCCAAACATTCTAGCCACTGTAGCTGGATTATACAAAAAGCGAAAGTGGCTCGCTCTCAAGCCACCAATAAAAAAAGAAAAAGCCCCGCTTTTCATCAAAGCGAAGCCACTCTTTTCTTACTTACGCTTTTTCTTTTTCTTCTTGAATCCTGGTACGTTTTCGAAAAATCCTTTTTTCTTCTTGCCGTTACCATCTTTTTTCCCTGGCTGACTACCGGACGTAGATGCTGTTGCTGTTGCTGATCCTCTTCCTGTACTTTTACCTTTGCCACCACGGTCAAATTTTCTACCTGTGCCACGTTCTCCGCCGCGCTCATTACTGCGCTCGCTACGTCCACCGCGTTTCTTTCTGCCTGTTCTTGGCTGCTCGATAACGACTGGACGATCTTTGAACTTACGGCGAGGTGTACCTTTCATGCCAACGATTTCAAAGTCGATTGCACGCTCGTCTTTATTTACGTTAATAACACGAATTGTAATTTCGTCACCGATGCGGAATACGTTTCCTGTACGCTCTCCGATCATAGCGAAATGCTGCTCGTCATAACGGTAGTAATCATCCGTTAAATAACTAACATGTACAAGACCTTCAATTGTATTTGGAAGCTCTACGAATAAACCGAAGTTTGTTACAGAGCTAATCATACCGTCATACTCTTCACCGATCTTATCAACCATATACTCTGCTTTTTTCATTTCATCTGTTTCACGCTCTGCTTCAACAGCACGGCGTTCCATATTAGAAGAGTGCTCTGCAATCTCAGGTAATTTTTCACGCCATTTTGCTTGCGTTCCATTGTCGACTTTACCATTAATAATGTATTCACGAATTAATCTATGAACAATTGTATCTGGGTAACGACGAATTGGTGATGTGAAATGTGTGTAGAACTCAGTTGATAAGCCGAAATGTCCTAAGCTATCCGAATCGTAACGTGCTTGCTTCATAGAACGAAGCATAACCGTTGAAATAACTACTTCTTCAGGCTGTCCTTGAACCATTTCAAGAATTTGTTGCAGCGCACGAGGGTGCACTTCATTCGCACGTCCTTTTACCGCATATCCGAAGTTCGTTACAAACTCGAAGAAACGCTCAAGCTTATCTTCTTTCGGATCTTCATGGACACGGTACATAAACGGTACGTTCATCCAGTGGAAGTGCTCTGCTACTGTTTCATTCGCAACAAGCATAAATTCTTCAATTAACTTCTCTGATACAGAGCGATCGCGCATGACAACATCAGTCGGTTTTCCTTCTTCATCCACTAATACTTTCGCTTCTTTAAAGTCAAAATCAATTGCACCACGGCGCATACGTTTTTCACGTAGAATTTGTGCCAATTGCCCCATCTCTTTAAACATCGGTACTAATGGCTCATAACGCTTAATTAACTCTTCGTCCTCATCTTTTAAAATGCTTCTTACGTCAGCATACGTCATACGCTCTGTCGTTTTAATCACACTTTGGAAAATCTCGTGTTTAACAACATCACCTAAGTTGTTGATTTCCATTTCACAAGATAATGTCAGACGGTCTACTTTCGGATTTAATGAACAAATACCGTTAGATAGACGATGTGGAATCATTGGAATTACACGGTCAACAAGATACACACTTGTCGCTCTTTCCGCTGCTTCTACATCAATTGGAGAACCTTCTTGAACGTAATGACTTACATCCGCAATGTGAACGCCTAGCTTGTAATTGCCGTTCTCAAGCTTCGTTACTGTAACAGCGTCATCTAAATCTTTCGCATCTGCACCATCAATCGTTACGATCATTTGATCACGTAAATCACGGCGATCTTTTAAATCTTCTTCTGAAATCGTTTCTGGTACACTGTTTGCATGCTCCATCACTTCTTCAGGGAATGCTAAAGGTAAATGATGTTTATGAATGACAGATAAAATATCTACTCCTGGATCATTTTTATGACCTAGAATTTGAATAACTTCACCTTCTGCACTTAAACGATTCTCTGGATAGCTCGTAATTTTCACAACTACTTTATGACCTTCTACAGCACCCATTGATGCACTTTTCAAGATAAAGATATCACTCGTCCAGCGCTTATTGTCAGGTATAACGAACCCAAAGTTTTTCGATTCTGTATATGTACCAACTAGTTCTTTCGTTCCACGCTCTAAAATGCGTACAATTGAACCTTCTTGACGTGAACCGCTTGATTGAGAACTAAGGCGTGCTAATACTGTATCGCCATGAAGTGCACCGTTTAATTCTGTAGGTGGGATGAAAAGATCATCGTCTCCCGTTTTCTTCTCTTCTGGCACAACGAAAGCAAAGCCACGTGCATGTCCAATTAACTTACCTCGTACTAAATTCATCTTTTCAGGAAGACCGTAACGGTTGCTACGTGTACGAATAACAAGTCCCTTCTCTTCCATCATTACAAGTGCCTTTACAAAATCTTTAAAGCCCTCAGAACCTTCAATTCCAAATGCCTCTTCTAACTCTTGTATCGTTAGCGGTTTATACGCTTCTTCTCTCATAAATAATAACAACTTATCAATATGTTCTTGTATGATTTCTTCCAAGTAGAAATACCTCCTTTAAACCCTTATATTATTTAGTGTATCCGAAAGATGGGGGATGTATAAAGTGAAACTTTAATCAGTCGGGGTTTGTTCATCCCCCCACTGATTATTAGTTGAACCAATCGGGCCTTTACGGGCAGTTGATTCCTACCTAACTTCTTTGCTTTCGCTGAATTTCAAGGTAGGAGGCCTACTGCCCGTTAGTGCGGGATAAAGTGAAACTTTAATCATCTCCCAATGATTTTTTTACAGCTTCCATAAAAAGTTCCTTATGAAAAAAAGAGGCAACTAGATCTTACCAATCTAGTTGCTCCAAGAAGTTATATACATCCTCATGTAGCTCGTCACGTTGTTTATCAAGTGTTATGACATGCGTAGAGTCTTCATACCATTTAATGTCTTTTAACGTAGATTCTACACCGTTATAAATAATGTTAGCACTATCTGTATTAATCATTTCGTCATGACGTGCTTGTACAACAAATGTTGGTGCATAAATCATATCCACATTGTTACGTACGTCAGCAATTAATTGTTGTAATGCTTTTAATGTATTCATTGGTGTCTTTTGGAATTCCAACATTTCTTGTTCAATTTGTTCTGGTGATTTTTGCTCACGTTTTTTATATTCGCGGGCATATGCCAATATACCTTGGTACATCGTTTCTTCGCTCTTAATATACATCGGTGCACACATTGGTACTACACCTAAAACCGGTACTGTATAACCTAATTTTAAAGAAAATACGCCGCCAAGTGACAATCCAACAACAGCAATTTTCTCAAAACCTTTATCTTTTAAAAGCTGATATGCCTCCGTTACATCTTGCCACCAATCTGTAGGACCTGTATGAACAAGCTCTTCTGGTGGTACACCGTGCCCTTTATAAATTGGCGCATGACAAGTATAGCCTTTCTTTTCTAAGAAACGCCCTAACATACGTACATCAGCTGAGTTCCCTGTGAATCCATGTAGTAATAAAACAGCGCGGTCTCCACCCTCAAATGTAAATGGTTTCGGAGATGCTAATTTCATCATGTACTTCTCCTCTTTCTCTTCTGTAATCTAGTCGTATTCTTTCTATATCTAGTGTACCATATTTGTATTTCTATAATCTAATTAGAAACATCTTTCAAATGGCAAAACAAAAAAGAAGAACCATTAGTACATCTTACTAACGCTTCTTCTTTCAATTCTATAAGTTTAAGTACGTAACAGCAATTGTTAATACAAAGAACAATACAGCTAAAACAATTGTAATACGGTTTAATACTGCTTCAATTCCACGTGCTTTTTGCTTACCAAATAATTGCTCTGCACCGCCTGAAATTGCACCTGAAAGGCCTGAGCTATTACTAGACTGCATAAGTACCATAACAATCATTAAAATCGATACAGTAATAAGTAAAACGGATAATAACGTATGCACTTGGCGTACCTCCTACAAAGATTCAGTTATTGTAACTGTAGCATAAATCCTATAGAAAAGCGAGAGCTATAGAGTTGCCCTCGCTTTTCTTCTATTACATAAACATCATTGCAAATAACGGTCCAAGTAAACATGTCAAAATTGCTGTTAATGTCATTGTTACCGATCCAATAACACCTTCATGTTCGTTATTTTTCATTGCTCTCATAACACCCATAATATGAGAAGCACATCCAAATCCGATACCTTTACCAACTGAGTTTGTAACACGGCTCCATTTTAATAAGAGAGGTCCTGTAATTGTTCCAGTAATACCTGCGATAACAACGAAAGTTGCTGTTAAGGAAGGTACACCACCAACTTGTTCAGAAACGCTCATCGCAACTGGCATTGTCACTGATTTTGGTAAAGACGATAAGATTAAGCTTTTATCTGTTCCCATAAGTGAAGCAATGGCAAAATCACTAGCGATTGCAACTGTTGTACCTACTAATACCCCGCCAGCAATCGGTACAACATATTTTTGCAGAACATGACGTTGTTTATAAAGGGGAATTGCAAATGCTACAACACCGGGTCCAAGTAGCTTTGCAATCCAGCCACCACCACTTTCCATATAATGTTGATATGGTATATCAAGCACGATAAATAGGAAAGCCATTAATCCTGTTGCTACAAGCATTGGAATGGTGAATGGTGTTGGAAATAATTTATAGATTTTTTTAGATAATTGATATAATAGCACCGTAAAAAGAACCCAACCGATTCCGATTAATATTTGGCTCATCGCGACTCTCTTTCCTTCCTATTCGCAAGATATTGTCCTGTATGTCCTGCGACAATAATAATTAAAAATGTACTCGCTACAACTGTAATGAAAAGAGAAATTCCTTTACTCATAAAAAAAGCACCGTAATTCATTAGGCCAAGCGTTGGCGGAATTAATAAAAACGGCATAATAGCAACGAGTGTTTCTGCTCCTAAATCGAACCATTTCACTGGAAGAACTTTTAGGCTAAGTAAAACAAGTAAGAGGAACATCCCAATCAAACTCCCTGGAATTGGAATATTTAACATTTCTTGCACCCAAGTTCCAACCATATAAAACACGTAAAGAGCAGCAATTTGGACAAGAATCTTTGTAAATTTCATGTTCATCATCCCTCATGTTTATACGATCTTCTGTTAATATCTTTATCATAGTATAAATTGTAAAAAGCTGCAATTTATCCACTTGACAGCAAAAACAGCCGATGTTATACGCTTACAACCTTGATATGACTGCATTTCCAAACAAAAATTACGTCAAAAACCTTGACCTAATATAAAAAGTTTTTATTTTCTGAATTTATAAGACTGTTATTTCAATAAAATAATCTTTTTATCCTTAAACTTACATATATATAAAGTGAAACTTTAATCATTGAGGGTTTCCTCATCCCCATTGATTATTAGCCCTCACCAAGCGGGTTTGTACGGGATAAACAAGATAGGTGGTGAACATATGCCCAAAAAAGTTCTTATTTTTTGTGATCCTGGGATTGATGATACGATGGCTCTCCTCTTAGCATTCTTTATCAATGAAATAGAAATCATCGGTATCGTTGCTGATTACGGCAATGTTCCAAAAAAAATGGCCGTAGAAAATGCTCATTTTCTTACAAACGAAGTAAAGGGTAGAAATATCAAAATCTTTGGTGGATCAGAACGTCCAATTAATGGCGCTCCTCCTTCTTTTTTTACAGATGTACACGGGAAACAAGGGCTCGGGCCAATTATTCCAAAGGTGAATGTAACTAACGAAGAAATGGAGAATTTTTTTGAAGTTATTCCTCTTATTGAACAGTATAAAGATGAATTAATTATTGTGAGCTTAGGAAGACTTACCTCCCTAGCAATTTTATTTATCGTATGTAAACAATTAATGGAGCAAGTTAAATCTTACTACGTAATGGGCGGTGCCTTTTTACATCCTGGTAATGTTACCCCTATTTCCGAAGCAAACTTTTATGGCGACCCTACTGCAGCTAATATAGTCCTTCAATCCGCAGCTAACATGTACATATACCCATTAAACGTCACCCAATATTCCATCATTACACCAGAAATGGCCGAATACATTGAAGCAAAAGGAAAAGCTCCACTTGTCAAACCGTTATTCGATCATTATTACTACGGATATTATAAAGACGCCCTACCACATTTAAAGGGTAGCCCCTTCCATGACACAATGCCAATACTTGCTTTACTTGATAACTCTATGTTTACCTATCACAGATCACCTATCGTTGTCATGACAGAATCTTATGCACAGGGGGCAAGCATTGGAGAATTTCGCTCTTTAGGAGAATCTAAACCATTTATTGATTGGCCGAGTCATCAAATAGCAATTGATTTTGATTATAATCGCTTCTTCAAACATTTCATGTCACTTATGACGGGTGAACAATTTTAGCATAAAAAAACAGACCGTGATTTCTCACGGTCTGCCGTTATTTTCTACAATTATCGTTTGATGTTGTAGAAAGATTTGATACCATCGTAAACAGCGATTTCGCCTAGTTCGTCTTCGATGCGTAATAATTGGTTGTACTTAGCAATACGGTCAGTACGGCTCATAGAACCAGTTTTGATTTGGCCAGCGTTAGTTGCAACTGCGATGTCAGCGATTGTAGCATCTTCAGTTTCACCAGAACGGTGAGATACAACTGCTGTGTAACCAGCACGTTTAGCCATTTCGATAGCTTCGAAAGTCTCAGTTAAAGTACCGATTTGGTTAACTTTAATTAAGATTGAGTTAGAGATACCTTTTTCGATACCTTCAGCAAGTTTTTGAGTGTTAGTTACGAATAAATCGTCACCAACTAATTGTACTTTATCACCGATACGCTCAGTTAATAATTTGTGACCATCCCAGTCGTTTTCGTCTAAACCATCTTCGATAGAGATGATTGGGAAGTCTTTGCAAAGCTCTTCATAGAAATCAACCATTTCTGCAGAAGTTAAGCCAGTACGGCCTTCGCCTGCAAGGTCATATTTACCAGTTTCTTTGTTGTAGAACTCAGAAGAAGCAACGTCCATTCCTAAGAATACGTTCTCGCCAGCTTTGTAACCAGCTTTTTCGATAGCTTCGATGATTACTTCTAGAGCTTCACGGTTAGAACCAAGGTTTGGAGCGAATCCACCTTCGTCACCTACTGCAGTGTTAAGACCTTTGTCATGTAATACAGCTTTAAGTGCATGGAATACTTCAGCACCCATACGGATTGATTCTTTGAATGTTGGAGCACCAACTGGTAAGATCATGAACTCTTGGAAATCAACGTTGTTATCAGCGTGAGAACCACCGTTGATGATGTTCATCATTGGAGTTGGTAATTGTTTTGCATTGAATCCACCAAGGTAACGGTATAATGGAAGACCTACGAAGTCAGCTGCTGCGTGAGCTACTGCCATAGATACACCAAGGATAGCGTTAGCGCCTAGTTTACCTTTGTTTGGAGTGCCATCTAATTCGATCATAGCACGGTCGATACCAGCTTGGTCAGTTACATCGAAACCAGCGATTTCTGGAGCGATAATTTCGTTAACGTTGTTTACTGCGTTAACAACACCTTTACCAAGGTAACGAGATTTGTCACCGTCACGTAATTCTACTGCTTCGTGCTCACCAGTAGATGCACCACTTGGTACGATAGCGCGTCCGAAAGCGCCGCTTTCTGTGTAAACTTCTACTTCTACAGTTGGGTTACCACGAGAGTCAAGGACTTCGCGAGCATAAACATCAATAATTGTTGACATAATAAATTCTCTCCTTTTTATATAAGCAAATTATTTAATAATTGTTTTACCTGTCATTTCTTTCGGTTGTTCCACATTTAAAAGTGTAAGCATTGTTGGAGCGATATCTCCTAAAATACCACCTTCACGAAGCTCTACATCATTTTTTGTAACGATGAAAGGAACCGGGTTAGTTGTATGAGCTGTCATAGGACCGCCATCAGCAGTTAACTCCTGATCAGCATTACCATGGTCAGCAGTAATAAGTGCTACACCATCTTTTGCAAGAATCGCTTCTACAACTTTTCCTAAACATTCGTCAGTTGCTTCTACTGCTTTAATTGTTGGTTCCATCATCCCAGAATGGCCAACCATATCACAGTTCGCAAAGTTAAGAATGATAACATCATGTTTATCATTTTCGATTTCATTTACTAAAGCGTCCGTTACTTCGTAAATGCTCATTTCAGGTTTCAAGTCATACGTTGCAACCTTTGGTGAGTTAATTAAGATACGCTCTTCTCCTGGGAATTCAGCCTCACGACCACCGCTAAAGAAGAATGTAACGTGCGGATACTTTTCAGTTTCCGCGATGCGAAGTTGCTTTAATCCCGCTTGCGCAACAACTTCACCTAAAGTGTTATCAAGGTTCATTGGCTTGAATGCCACGTAACCATCTACAGTTTCACTGAAGTGTGTCATACATACGAATTCTGGAATGTGAGGTACTTTTTCACCACGATCGAACTCACGGAAGTCTTCGTTTGTAAATACACGAGCAATTTGAATTGCACGGTCTGGACGGAAGTTATAGAAGATAACTGCATCATCATCATTGATTGTTGCAACTGGCGTGTTATCTTCGTTAACAATTACAGACGGCAATACGAATTCATCATAGATACCGTTCGCATAAGAGTCTTCTATGCACTCTTCTGCTGATTTATAAGTAGGGCCTTCACCATTCACCATAGCACTGTAACATTTTTCTACGCGATCCCAACGCTTGTCACGGTCCATGGAGTAATAACGACCAGAGATAGTCGCGAATTGTCCTACTCCTGTTTCTTTAATTACTTCATTTGTTGCATCGATATAACCTTTTGCTGTTTGTGGTCCAACATCGCGGCCATCTAAGAATGCATGGATATAAACTTTCTCCACGCCTTCTTTTGCTGCTAAGCGAAGAAGAGCAAACATATGGTTCATGTGACTGTGCACACCACCATCAGAAAGTAAACCGAATAAATGAAGAGCAGTACCTTTTTCTTTTACGCTTTTAATTGCATTTTGGAATGTTTCGTTCTGATCGAACTCACCTTCACGAATTGCAACGTTTACGCGTGTTAAGCTTTGATATACGATGCGGCCAGCACCAATATTTAAGTGACCAACCTCAGAGTTACCCATTTGACCTTCTGGAAGACCTACTTCCTCACCACAAGCTGTAAGCGTTGTATGAGGGAATTTGTTCCAGTAACCATCAAAATTAGGTTTCTTAGCTTGTGCTACAGCATTCCCGTGAGTTTCTTCACGAAGTCCGAAACCGTCAAGGATGATTAAAGCTGTTGGCTTTCTCATTTTACCGCCCCCAGAAGACCTAAGAACGAAGCAGGCTCTAAGCTAGCACCGCCAACTAAAGCGCCGTCGATGTCAGATTGTGCCATATACTCTTTAATGTTTTCTGGTTTTACGCTACCGCCGTATTGAATACGAACAGCTTCTGCAGCTTCTGGAGAAACAGCTTCTGCAACAACTTTACGGATGTGCGCACATACTTCGTTTGCATCTGCAGAAGAAGAAGATTTACCTGTACCGATAGCCCAGATTGGCTCATAAGCGATAACAGTTGCTTTAACTTGCTCTTCTGTTAAACCTGCAAGTGCTTTTGTCACTTGACCTGCTACTAGATCAAATGTTTTTCCGCTTTCGCGCTCTTCTAAAGTCTCACCACAACATACGATTGGTGTTAAACCATGTTCAAATGCTGCGATAGTCTTTTTGTTTACTGACTCATCTGTTTCAGCAAACATTTCACGACGCTCAGAGTGGCCAAGTACTACATAACCAACTTTTAAGTCGCTAAGTGCTACTGGGCTAATTTCGCCAGTGAATGCACCATTTTTTTCGAAGTGCATGTTTTGTGCACCTACTTGTAAGTCAGTTCCTTCAGTTGCTGCTACAAGGCGCTCTAAGAATAGAGCTGGAGAGCAAACTACTGCATCAACAGCTGAAGCTGCTGGGATTTGACCTTTAACTTCCTCTACGAAGCTAACTGCTTCAGATAGAGTTTTATTCATTTTCCAGTTACCTGCGATAATTGGTTTACGCATGCTTTGCACCGTCCTTTTTCTTTGGCTGCTACTTATTTGTCGTTAAGACAAACTACACCTGGAAGCTCTTTACCTTCCATGAATTCTAATGACGCACCGCCGCCAGTAGAAATGTGGCTCATTTTATCAGCCATACCGAATTTTTCAACAGCTGCTGCAGAGTCACCACCGCCGATAACAGAGTATGTATCTTCTGCATCTGCTAATGCTTGTCCTACTGCTTTTGTACCTTCTGCGAATGGAGTCATTTCGAATACACCCATTGGTCCATTCCATACAACAAGCTTAGAGTTTTTAATTACATCTGCATAAATTTCACGTGTTTTAGGACCGATGTCCACGCCTTCCCATGTAGAAGGGATAGAGTCGATACCAACGATTTGAGTTGTTGCAGTTTCAGAGAATTCCTCAGTGATTACAACATCAACCGGCATGTAGAAGTTTACGCCTTTTTCTTTTGCAAGTTGCATAAATTCTTTAGCTAGTTCAATCTTGTCGTCTTCACATAGAGATAGACCAATTTCATGACCTAAAGCTTTAACGAATGTGTAAGCAAGTCCGCCACCGATGATTAAGTTATCTACTTTGTCTAATAGATGACGAATTACACCGATTTTATCTTTTACTTTCGCACCACCGATGATAGCTGTAAATGGACGTTCTGGGTTAGAAAGTGCTTTACCAAGTACATCTAACTCTTTTTCCATTAATAGACCAGATACTGCTGGTAGGTAGTCTGCGATACCCGCTGTAGAAGCATGAGCACGGTGAGCTGCACCGAATGCATCGTTTACGAAGATGTCAGCAAGTGCTGCAAATTCTTTCGCAAGTTCTGCATCGTTCTTTTCTTCGCCCGCATAGAAACGTACGTTTTCAAGAACTAATACGTCGCCTTCGTTCATTGCTGCAACCATTTCTTGTGCAACTGGTCCGAATGCTTCGTCCGCTTTTTTAACATCTTTACCAAGAAGCTCGCCTAAACGTGCTGCTACTGGAGTAAGACGTAATTCTTCTACTGCTTGACCTTTTGGACGGCCTAAGTGGCTTGCTAAAATAACTTTCGCACCTTGCTCTACTAAATATTGAATTGTAGGAAGAGCTGCACGGATACGAGTTTCATCTGTAATTTTGCCTTCTTTCATAGGTACGTTGAAATCAACGCGGCAAAATACACGCTTACCTTTTAAATCTACGTCACGAATTGATTTTTTGTTCATTGGATTTCCCTCCGACTACTAGTTAGGATTGACAAAACCCATTCAAAAGCTTAACACATTTGCTTTTAAAACGAAAGAAGAGAGAGAGGGAACAAACCCTCTCCCTCGTTTTGTCATTGATTGCTTATATAATTAAGAATTAAAGACCTTTAGAAGTCATGTAAGCTGCTAAGTCTACTACGCGGTTAGAGTAACCAGTTTCGTTATCGTACCAAGAAAGTACTTTAACCATGTTACCTTCCATTACCATTGTAGATAATGCATCGATTGTAGAAGAAGCTGTACATCCGTTATAGTCGATAGATACTAATGGCTCTTCGCTGTATCCAAGGATACCTTTTAATTCGCCTTCAGCTGCTGCTTTGAATGCTGCGTTTACATCTTCAACTGTTACTTCTTTGTCAAGTTCAACAACTAAGTCAACAAGAGAAACGTTAGCAGTTGGAACACGTACAGCGCCACCGTTTAATTTACCTTTAAGTTCTGGTAATACTAATGCTACAGCTTTAGCTGCACCAGTAGATGTTGGGATCATGTTTTCAGCTGCTGCACGAGCACGACGTAAATCTTTGTGTGGTAAGTCTAAGATTTGTTGGTCGTTAGTGTAAGAGTGAATTGTTGTCATCATTCCGCGTTTTACGCCGAATTTTTCGTTTAATACTTTAGCGAATGGAGCTAGACAGTTTGTAGTACAAGAAGCGTTAGATACTACGTTGTGGTTAGCTGCATCGTATTGTTCGTGGTTAACACCCATAACTACAGTGATATCTTCGTCAGAAGCTGGAGCTGAGATGATAACTTTCTTAACTGATCCACCTAAGTGTTTTTCAGCGTCTGATTTTTTAGTGAAACGGCCAGTAGATTCTACTACTACTTCTACTCCGTAGTCGCTCCATGGTAATTGAGCTGGGTCACGCTCAGCGATAACTTTAATTTCTTTACCGTTAACAACGATGCTGTTTTCGTTAGCAGATACTTCTGCATTTAAAGTTCCGTGAACTGTGTCATATTTTAAAAGGTGAGCTAATGTTTTAGCATCTGTTAAGTCGTTGATTGCTACTACTTCTACCTCAGAGTTGTTAAGAGCTGCGCGGAATACGTTACGTCCGATACGTCCAAATCCATTAATACCAATTTTAGTCATTTGAATTTCCTCCTTGGGGGATTATATTAAAGGGTAAAACCCTTTGTTAACTGTTTTGCTGCACCTTCATCTGTAATTAGAATTGAAGTGTGCCCTTGCTTTATTACAGCCTGTATTGCCTTTGCCTTTGAAGAACCTCCAGCGACTGCTACAACGTGAGATACATTTTGTAAATCCTCTAGTTGCATACCAACTGTTCTTACTTTATGAACAACATTTCCTTCTTCATTAAAGTAGTAACCGAAAGCTTCGCCAACTGCTTCGCTTGCTTGAATCTTTAACCAATCTGCTTCTGAAGTACTTCTGCGACGTGCCATTGTTAACGCATCACCTATTCCATGAATGACGATATTGGAAGATCGAATCAACTCAAGAACTTCTTTCACGGAAGGCTCTGTCACAATAGACGCATATGCTTCGCTACTAACATGGTCTGGAACATACAACAAGCGATAATTACTCATCGTATTTTGCGCCATCTTGGCACAAATGGTATTGGCCTCTAATTCAACACCTTCTCCAATTCCACCACGTGCTGGGACAAATAGCATATGTAAATCTTTGCAATCAAGTTGCATCATGTCCGCAGCAGCAGCTAGCGTAGTTCCTCCAGCCACAGCAACGATATTATTCGCTGTCAGACGGTCTTTTATACAAGTCACACAAGCACGGCCCATCTCCAGTTTGACCCAAGGTGATTCATCACTATCACCAGGGACAACGAAAACTTCATCCAAGTCTAATGTTTCCTTAAGTTGCTTTTCTAAAACCTTTAACCCGGAAATTTCTTTCATAAAGTCTTCCAAAGCAAGAACTAAAGCTGTTCCTTCTTCTGTCAAAGTCATTCCAGAAGAAGCGACGTGAACTAAGTTTTGTTCTTTCAAAACTTGAACTTCACTTCGCAATACTCGTTCTGTCATACCGAGGCTTGCTGATAAATTTCTTCTTCCAATCGGCTGCATGAGCCTAATGTATTGAAGAATTTGCATTCTCGTTTGCATAACAGGTAGCAGATCAGGTAATAATTTTTTTGTGTTCTGAATCCATGAGCGCATATCTTTTCTCCTCACTACATTGGTTCATTTTTCCTTAGTGGTCACTTTACGTCCCGTAGTGACATTTTGTGTCCCACATAGGTTAAAAAAATAATCCCTGCTACGTGTATTATTGTAACAGGAGATAGAAACTTATTCAACTCTTAACTGCATTCTTTATATAGTTTATTATGACACCTTTGTGAATGTTACCATATTCTACTTGTTTTCCGCCTATTTCTACAACCGGAATCATTAAGTGATATTTTTCTAAAAGGTCATTATCTTCATATATATCTATTTCCTCGATTTGAAAAGAATATTCACATTGTACTTCCTGTAAAACTTGTTTCGCCTTTACGCAAAGGCCACAATCTTTTTTAGTATACAGTACAACTTTCATCTTCTTCACCTATCCGATCGTTTTTCGTAATGACGAAGCTGGGATATGCATTTGTTCTCTATACTTCGCCACTGTTCTTCGAGAAATAACAATTTCATGCTCTTCTTCTAATAATTTTGAAATCTTTTGATCTGAGAGTGGCTTTTTCTTATTCTCTGCTTCCACAAGCGTTTGAATAAACTGTTTCACTCGCTTCGTTGAAACTGCCTCATCCTCTGTCGTCGAAATTGCATTACTAAAGAACGATTTCATCTCAAATAAACCGTGTGGCGTTTGCACATACTTATTTCTTGTTGCACGACTAATCGTAGACTCATGTACACTTAGCTCTTCCGCCACCTCTTTTAAAGCGAGAGGCTTCAAATACGCTGGACCTTCCCAAAAGAAATCACGTTGTTTTTCCATAATAATCGTCATCACTTGCAGAAGTGTTTGTTTTCTCTGTTTCAAACTGCGCATAATCCATTGCACATGCTGATACTTTTCTGATACGTAAGATGCTACTTCACTTTCACTATTATTAAGAAGCGCACTATATTCAGAATGAATTTCAATTCTCGGCATATTTCTCTCATTCATTTGTAAAACGAGGCGATCGCCATCTTTTTTCACCGCCATATCAGGCACAATATAAAGTGGTTTATCTGAAGAAAACGCAAGACCTGGTTTTGGTTGTAATGACGTTATACAATTTACCGCACTCTGTAATTCCTCATTACTACATTTCAACACTTGAACGAGCTTTCGCCAATCTTTCTTCACAAAATAAGCGAAATGATCTTCTACAACCTCTTCTGCTAATCCATTCCGCCTTTGTAAGCGCTTCAATTGCAGGGTTAAACATTCCTGAATATTACGCGCCCCTACCCCTGCTGGTTCCAGTGATTGGACAAGCTCTACAGAGCGGTCGACTACATGAATATGCGCAGAAAGGAGCTCTGCTAACTCTTCATTCGTTTCTTGTAAATATCCATTTCCATCCATGTTCATAATAATGAAAGAAGCTACTTTTCGCTCTTCTTCATCTATTTTATAATACTGTATTTGATTTAATAAATGTTGCTGAATCGTTGTAGAATCCACACTGTAGATCTCCATCTGATTCTCGACTTGTTTGCTGGTACTTTTACTGTTGTTAGAGCTCTTTTTCTTCTCCCTCTCAAAACCACCTAACTCAATAAGGGGATTCTCTAACGATTGCTCATACAAAAACTCCGATAATTCTTGTACATTATACTGAAGCATTGTAATCGCTTGCCTTAACTCTTGTGTCATTGCCAAACGTAAGCTTTGTTCTTGTAAAAGACTTGCCTTCAAACTAATCTCCCCCTTGTTTCTATTGTACAATAAGTTTGGTAAAAGGAGAATGCTATCACAGACACCCATTCCAAAATATTATTAATTTATATGTATTAATGAGATTTACAACTTACAACCTAAATTTGAATAATATTGAAAGAAAATAATAAAGTTAAAAATCATCACCAAGTACTAATAGTAAATCTTATTAGTAGATATAACAAGAGGTAAATAAAAAAAGTCCTAACCTACAAAACGTAAGTTAGGACTTTCTAACGCGCCCAGAGGGATTCGAACCCCCGGCAGACGTGGTACCGGAAACCACCGCTCTATCCGACTGAGCTATGGGCGCATGATTATAGAAAACACTTCATTTTCTCTTCATAATAATAGCAATAAAAACCATTTAAATCAATAAAAACTCTTTGATAGCACATTATATATACGCTTTTTGTCTGCATAAAAAAGCCCCCTAATTTCTACATTTAGGAGGCACTTCTTACCCATTTTATTTATCTAGTTTCTCTTTAATCTCTTTTGGAATTTCATTCGGCTGTACTTCTTGGTATGTTTCAATATATTCACCTTTTGTTTTAACCTTTACATACGCTCCTTCTCGAAGCCCACGAGGTGCATAAAACTTAACGTCTCTTCCTTCACCAGAAGCGTAATAACCAGTAAGTTTATAGTCTCCAGCTACCTCTCCAACTGTAGATAATCGGCCAGATTCTTTCGCTTTTACATATACAAATTCTTCTTTCACAAGCGGATTATATCTATCAGTCACCTCATTATGAGAAAAGCTTGCCACACCAATAACTAATATAAAAAGTCCAATTAAACCTAATAATAATTTCTTCATTTTTCTCTCCTTAAAATATCCTTTTAACTCACTTTACTTTCTTTATTCTAGGAGAAAGAGGGTTTTTCCACTATCGCTTTTCCTTACATATTCATTACAAAATTGTAATCCACACATGTAATACCCCTAAATTTTCCAATCATAAATTCACCCCAACTCACAAATTATAATCTTTGAATTGATATTCCAAAGGGGGCTTCATTCAATGACTGTAATTACGAAACTAAAGCAAACTGTTTCTGGATTAAAAAGTGCACAAGCTAGCTTAGAGGGATTCGCTCTTGATACGGATAACCAACAAGCTAAACAACTTTTCCAAACAGCTGCGCAGCAAACACAAACGATTATCGATTCTTTAAACCCACGCGTTGAAGAAGTCCAACAAGAAGAACCACAATACTCACAGCAATAACGAATCAGACTTGCTGTGAAATAGAAAAAGGATGATATGCAGTCATCCTTTTTCTATCACATTACATATTGCAATAGAAATGGAATGATAATTATGCGAAAACTCGGCCTCATAACCGCATTATTTGCACTTCTATTTAGCTCTTTTACCGGATGTGATAATAGTCCTTTAGATAAAAAAGTGAAAGAAGAAGCAAAACGAACGGAGAAAGAAAAAGGTCCAAAGTTAACAAAGACGAGTACGGAATCCTTTAATCAATCTATATCACAAGGAGCGAAGAAAAGAGCTCTCGCTATGGATGAAATTACAAAAAGCACAGCAGTAAACTCAAATTTAGATCTCTACATAGCAGTTACACCGGAGCATCACGAAAGGTTTGGATTAAAACCTCTACGTAAGAAGCTTCAAAAGCAGCTAAGTGATGAGCACCCTACTTTCGATGTTCGTGTAAGTACAGATAAAAAAATCTTTATGTTACTCGAAAAGCTCGAAAGAAAGATTAAGGACAAAAAAGTATCTAAAGATGAGATTAATAAGCAATTAAAATTCATTGGTAAAAAAATGGAGTCTAACACTTAACGCTTTTTAAAAGAAAAGGAAGGATTGCAATGTCTAGTAAAGATAAAAACTTAACCCCTGTACAACAGGAGTATAAAAAATTCGAGCAAGAACGCGAACCGAAACGACCTGTCTTAAAAAATTGTATAAAAGCCTTTTTCGTCGGTGGTTTTATTTGCTTCATAGGACAACTAATCTCTACTTTTTATATTACGTATTTCGATTTCACTGAACGTTCGGCAGGAAATCCAACCGTCGCAACTCTTATTTTCATTTCTATGTTACTAACTGGTTTCGGTATATATGATCGTTTTGGGCAGTTTGCTGGTGCAGGTACAGCTGTACCTGTTACTGGATTTGGTAACTCTGTTATTGCAGCATGTATCGAACACCGAACGGAAGGATTCGTCCTTGGCGTTGGCGGCAATATGTTTAAACTAGCTGGTTCTGTTATTTTATTTGGTGTATTTTCCGCTTTCGTCATCGCACTTATTAAAACGATTCTCGTTCAATGGGGAGGACTATAAATGTTACAAGGACACCGAACGTGGGTATTTGAAAACAAACCAGTCATTATCTCAACAGGGGTTGTCGGTGGACCATTTGAAGCAAAGGGGAACATCCCAGAAGACTTCGATATCCTTCATGAAGATTTATGGCTCGGACAAGATTCCTATGAAAAAGCACATAAGATTTTATTCGAAGAAGCTTGTAGCCGTGCTACTGAAAAAGCAGAACTTCGTAAAGATGATATTCAATTTGTACTCGCAGGAGATTTAATTAATCAAATTACCCCTACAAGCTTTGCTTGCCGGACACTTGGCACTCCTTATCTCGGATTATTCGGAGCTTGTTCTACTTCTATGGAAGGTTTAGCACTTGGGGCAAGTATCGTAAATGCAAAAGGCGCAAAATATTTATTAACTGGTGCATCCAGTCATAATACAGCTGTAGAAAAACAATTCCGCTATCCTACCGAATACGGCGGACAAAAGCCACCTACTGCACAGTGGACAGTAACCGGAGCAGGAGCCGCCATTTTAAGCGATACCGGACACGGCCCTAGGGTAACATCTGCCACAATTGGACGAGTTATTGATATGGGATTAACAGATCCTTTTAATATGGGAGGCGCAATGGCTCCAGCTGCAGTCGATACAATCGAAGCCCATTTACGCGAACGACAAATCGATGCCTCTTACTATGACCTAATCGTGACCGGTGATCTTGGTCATGTCGGTCGCGAAATTGCTTACGATTTACTACATAAGCATGGAACAAAAGTAACGAGCGAACAGTTTCAAGATTGCGGAATTATCATTTATAGAGAAGGACAACCTGTCATAGCCGGCGCTAGCGGGCCTGGATGTTCTGCAACCGTCGTGTACGGTCACTTATTAAATCGAATGAAAAGAGGAGAGTTCAAAAAAATACTTGTCGTTGCGACAGGCGCTTTACTATCTCCACTTACATTCCAACAAGAAGAAACGATTCCGTGTATCGCTCACGCCGTTTCGATTGAATTTGGAGGTGCAACGCAATGATTTTTTTCTGGGCTTTCGTCATTGGTGGACTCATATGTGTAATCGGACAACTTATGTTTGATGTCGGCAAGCTAACACCAGCTCATACAATGGCAACACTCGTTGTTGCCGGAGCTATATTAGATGGATTCAATTTGTATGAACCTTTAATTGATTTCGCTGGAGCTGGTGCAACTGTACCTATTACAAGCTTCGGTAACGCCCTCGTTCATGGTGCGATGGAAGAAGCTGCAAAACATGGTATTGTTGGCGTCATTACCGGCATGTTTAAAGTAACGAGCGCCGGCGTATCCGCAGCTATTATTTTTGGTTTCATAGGAGCATTGTTATTTAAACCGAAAGGATAAGGAGTGTTTGTATGACTGTTATCGCTAGCGTAAAAACTTGCCTTGCTAGTGTAAGAGGAGCTCAAGCAAGTTTAAGCTCGCTTTCATTAAATTCACAAGACGACGAATCCAAACGTGTATTTCATGAATGTATGTTAGAAATGGATAGCGTCATCGCTGATTTACAGAATAGAGTTTCAGTATTAGAACGTGAAGAACCTCAATATAAAGGGTTTTAAGTAGACTGGAGGAAATGACTATGTCTCACCTGCCGGAATGGACACTTGTCATTCTTCGCTCTGTATTCATATTAATTATTTTATTTGCTATTACGAAATGGTTAGGGAAAAGACAAATCTCTCAGCTCTCCTTTTTTGAATACATTGCCGGAATGACAATCGGTGACATCGCTGCCCAAGTATCTACAGGGCTCGATTCGAAATTTTTCCACGGCGTCTTTGCGATACTCATTTTCGCTGCGGTACCTTTTTTCACAGGAATCCTCTCCTTAAAGAACAAAACAGCTCGGGATTTTTTTGAAGGGAAATCTACCGTATTAATAAAAGATGGAAAGATACTCGAAGATAACTTAAAGAAAGAAAAATATACGAGTGACGAATTACTTGAACTACTCCGAGGAAAAAGTGCGTTCAGCGTAGCGGAAGTCGAATTTGCTGTCTTAGAACCGAGCGGAGAATTAAATGTACTATTAAAGAAAGATTCTCAGCCACTTACAGCAAAAGACATCGGTTTAAAAGTACCAAACGAAAAAGAACCGCAAACTGTTATTATGGATGGAAATGTACTAGATGAACCTCTATCCTCCAGTGGACATAACCGCGCTTGGTTACATGCTGAACTAGAAAAACTCGGTGTTGTTATTGAAAATGTCTTTCTCGGTCAAGTCAATTCATACGGACAACTCACTATCGACATTTACAATGACAAACTTCAAATGCCTTCTCCTCAAAACAAACCTTTATTATTAGCATCTTTAAAAAAATGTCATGCTGATCTTGAACTATTTTCCCTAGAAACAAAGTCGAAATCAGCAAGTGAAATGTATAGTAAAAACGCGAAACAAATCGAAAAAATTTTAAATAAAGTAACCTATCTTTTAAAAGACTAATTATCGAAAGAACGCTTCAGTTAAAAGGCGTTCTTTTCTGTTTTTCTCCAGTTTTCATAACGTTTAAATTTACGTAATTCGGTTATGATGTTGAAGATACATAAGCAGGGAATTTCGAAAACATAGCGAATATTTCATGGTACAACTACATATTTTTTTGATTTAAAGTGGTTTCGTTTGACCTTTATTGACCATAATTGTATTATAAGACTAAGAAAGCTTTAGAAGGAGGAAATAACAGATGAATTTAATTCCTACAGTAATTGAACAAACAAATCGTGGAGAACGCGCTTACGATATTTACTCTCGACTATTAAAGGACCGCATCATTATGCTTGGTAGTGCAATTGATGACAACGTAGCTAACTCAATCGTTTCCCAGCTTTTATTCTTGGAATCTCAAGATCCAGAAAAAGATATTCACATCTACATCAACAGCCCTGGTGGTTCTATCACAGCGGGTATGGCAATCTATGATACAATGCAGTTTATTAAACCACAAGTATCAACAATCTGTATCGGTATGGCTGCATCTATGGGTGCATTCTTACTTGCAGCAGGTGAAAAAGGAAAACGTTATGCACTTCCAAACAGTGAAGTAATGATTCACCAACCACTTGGTGGAGCACAAGGTCAAGCGACTGAAATCGAAATCGCTGCAAAACGTATCCTATTCTTACGTGAAAAGCTAAACCAAATTCTTGCTGACCGCACTGGTCAACCACTTGAAGTACTACAACGCGATACAGATCGCGACAACTTCATGACAGCAGAAAAAGCTTTAGAATACGGTTTAATCGATAAGATCTTTACAAATCGTTAATAAATTAAAAGCGAAAGCGGCTCGTTCAGAATGGGAGGAGGATGGAGCTTCTGACAAAGAGGTGCTTTTTACCTCGACGGAAGAAGCGAAGCCACCGACCATTCTAGCCGCTGGAGCTGGATATAACTAAAAGTGGAAGCGCCCTATAATTGGGCGCTTCTTTTATATATTGTTCCCCGCTCACATACCCCATCAAGTATCTCTCTAAATATATCAACGATTTTTCAATTATATCGAACAAAACTCAAATTATATCAACGATTTTTTTAATATATCAACGGTTCGACACAACATATCGATTTACCGACAATCTCCGACAAGGACAAATCAGCTAAATACCCCTCCCCGCTAATCCGCACAAACAACAAAACAAAAAAACTATCGCATATACGCGATAGCTCTTTATTGTACATATGCAGCTAATGCTTCTAAAGCCTCTTCTGCATCTGAACCTTCTGTTGTAATTGTTATCATGCTTCCAGTTCCAATTGCTAAGCTCATAATCCCCATTATGCTCTTTGCATTTACTGTCTTTCCATCTTTCTCAATAAAGATATCTGCATGAAAGCGATTTGCCTCTTGTACAAACAACGCAGCCGGACGTGCTTGTAAACCGTTTTTTAATGAAACCTGAACTCGTTTTTGAACCACAGCTCCATTTCCCCTTTAACCTCTTATTTTTTTGCTACCGTTTCCCCCGCGCGTAATTTCTCTGCAATTTCATCGATTTTACGCAAACGATGATTAATACCCGATTTACTAATTTTCCCCCCGGATACCATCTCACCTAACTCTTTCAATGTTACATCTTGATAATCTCTTCGTAGTTGCGCAATCTCTTGTAGTTTATCTGGCAATATATCAAGACCAACCGTCTCATCAATATAGCGGATATTTTCAATCTGCCTTAGCGCTGCACCAATTGTTTTATTTAAATTAGCTGTTTCGCAGTTCACTAAACGATTTACGGAATTACGCATATCACGTACGATTCGAATATCTTCAAACCTTAAAAGCGCATTATGAGCACCAATAATATTTAAAAATTCCGTAATTTTCTCCGCTTCTTTCAAATACGTAATGTACCCTTTTCTTCTTTCCAACGTCTTACTATTTAAATCAAATCCGTTCATCAGTTCACATATAGCATCATTATGTTCCTTATATAACGAAAAGATCTCTAAATGATAAGATGATGTTTCTGGGTTATTTACTGAACCACCTGCTAAAAATGCACCGCGTAAATACGATCGTTTACAACACTTCTTCTCAATCAATTCTTGTGATATATTTCGAATAAATGAAAAGTCATCTCGAACGATATGAAGATCGGCTAATATTTCGCGAGACTTCTCAACAAGCCTTACGATATATACATTATTTTTCTTCAATCGCATTTTTTTACGAACAAGTAATTCTACCGTCACATCATATCCTTTTTTCAAAAGCGTATAAATCCTTCTTGCAATTGCCGCATTTTCTGTTTGAATATCTATAGATAGACGACGGTTTGAAAAAGAAAGCGATCCGTTCATTCGAAGTAACGCCGATAATTCTGCTTTCTCACAGCATTCTTTCACTTCAAGATTCGTCAACTCTTTCTTTGTTTCTGATGCAAATGACACAGTCAACACCTCCTTATACGATTATTATGGAACAAAATTCTTGTCCTATATGAATGAGGAGCGCTACCTCAAACGAGGCAACGCATATTTATAACAATGAATATAAAATCGAAGCTAACTTTAACGTATCATGCCTTACAACACGATCATCATACTTCGCTAATCCCTCTTGAATAACATCAATATTATTTTCAGCAAAACGTTCTTCATCCACTACAACTGGTGTAGACATTTCTTCTTCATATAACTTACGTAATTCACAAGGAATCTCACGGTTATTTACAATTGCAGTATTGATAAATGGTTGCCCTAAATGATCGTGTAACGCCTGCACATGATCAAAAGCAGTATATCCCATCGTTTCACCCGCTTGTGTCATAACATTACATACATATACCTTCTTCGCCTTTGCAGCAAGAACAGCGTCCCCAATTTTGTTAACAACTAAGTTGGGTAATATACTCGTATACAAACTTCCTGGGCCGAAAACAAGTAAATCAGCTCGTTTAATCTCAGCCAACGTTTCATGCAATGGCTCTACATCTTCTGGAGTTAAAAAGACACGATTAATCTTCTTTCCGTAATAAGGAATCTTTGATTCACCTGTGACAATTTCTCCATCTTCAAGTTCCGCATGAAGTACCGCACTTTGATTCGCTGCTGGTAATACACGTCCTCTGACATTTAATACTTTACTTGTTTCCGTAATTGCATGGAAAAAGTCTCCCGTAATCGAGGTCATACCTGCCAACAATAGATTTCCTAACGCATGACCTTTCAGTCCGTCTCCTGTTGTGAAACGGTGCTGAAATAAAGCTTCCACCAGTGGCTCTACATCCGATAACGCAACAAGTACGTTACGGATGTCACCTGGAGGTGGAATTTCTAGCTCATCACGTAATCTACCCGAACTGCCACCATCATCAGCGATTGTAACAACTGCTGTAATATCAACAGGATATTGCTTTAATCCTCTTAATAAAACAGAAAGTCCAGTCCCGCCTCCCATGATGACAATTTTAGGCTTTCTCTCTTTTTTCATCCCTTAATGGCCCTTTCTCTTCTCCACATCACGATGAGATACATGAACACTATACTCTGGTTTCAAATGTTTCCCAAGGTATTCTGTAAGCGTAACAGAACGATGCTGTCCACCTGTACATCCAATTGCAATTACAAGTTGACTTTTGCCTTCTCTTTTATAATGAGGCAGCATGAAAGTAATCAGATCCGTCAACTTCTCTAAAAACTTATGTGTCTCATTAAATTTCAGTACATAAGAAGAAACTTCTTCATCTAGTCCTGTTAATGGCTTCATATGTGGAATGTAATATGGATTTGGTAAAAAACGAACATCAAATACTAAATCTGCATCAATTGGAATACCGTACTTAAATCCAAATGACATAACATTTACACGAAATGCTTGCTCAGTTTCTGTTGAGAATAAGTGAACAATTTTTTCACGTAATTCTTTCGGTTTTAAATCCGATGTATCAAGCACAATATTCGCTCGTGCCTTCATATCTGTTAATAAATTGCGCTCTGCTTCGATTCCCTTTAACGGCAAACCCGTTGGTGCAAGTGGATGCGAACGTCTCGTTTCTTTATAACGAGTTACAAGCGTACTATCTTTCGCATCTAAAAATAAAATATGAGGAATAATCCATGTACGTTCTGATAAATCATCAAGTGCTCCCCATAAATGTTCGAAAAACTCGCGGCCACGTAAATCAATACCAAGTGCCACTTTATTCATTTTCCCTTTTGAATCCGCCATAAGCTCAATAAACTTTGGCAATAACATCGGTGGTAAATTATCTACACAAAAATATCCTAAATCTTCAAAACTTTGTAAAGCTACTGTTTTTCCAGCTCCAGACATCCCTGTAATAATTACCATTTTTATATCATTATTCTCTGTCATCGTATCCTCTCCTTGACGGTTTAACTCGGATCTAATCGATATGAAAGCAACTCAAAATCTGGGGTATATACAAATGTACCGTAGATTATGCCATTTCCTTTAATTAAATAATCAATAATGTGATAATCTCCTGGCGCCATTGCTAAATCATCAATTTTATCAAATGTATGCCAACCAATGATGCCTTCTTCGCTCTCTAGTTTGTTTTCTCCTGCAAAATCTGTCGCTAAAAAGGAGAACATCATCCATTCAGAAACAACTTTATCACCTTCTTGGATGACAAAGGTGAAGACCCCCTTTAACGCTGGTTTTTTCAAATAAATACCTGTTTCTTCGCGATATTCGCGAACAACGGAATCTCTTACAGTCTCACCACGCTCCATTTTCCCGCCTGGTGCAACCCACCAATTTCGGCGAGGTTTTTGGAGTAAGAGTACTTCATTATCTCTAATTAACACACAGTTTGTCACTCTTTGCATGTTTCTTCACCTCAGCTACTTGCAGTAAAATTCCTCACTGCATACTTCTTTCATTATACTATCAAAAACAGTTTGCTACAACGAAGGAGCCAGTCCTCTTTCGCTAAGCATATGCTACTCAACAATTTTAAAAAAGCTTTCCATAACAAGCAATGTAAATGCTTAGACTTTTAATGAATAGCATGAAAAATCCCCTTAACGATTTTTATCGCCAAGGGGATTAAAGCCCTTATTTCTTACCGAAATAAGTAACAATCGCAAATCCTAAAATAAAGGTAATAATTGAACTTATAATTGAAAATCCACCGGTCGGAATCCCAGGGAATACAATTACAATCGAACCGATTACAAGTCCAATAATTGCCGCAAATGTCATACTTTTATAACGATCTAATAAAAAACTAATGCCTTTACTACTTACAACGAACCCTACCATAACACCAGCACCGATAACCACGATTAAAGGTAAGTTAAGTGTAGTTAAAGCGTTAATTGCTGTTGGATACACACCAATAATTAATAAAATAAACGATCCACTAATCCCAGGAAGTAGCATAGCCATACTAGCCATCCATCCTGCGAAAAATAAACCAATTGCATTTAAAATTGTTAACGTCGTAATTGGATCTGCTGCCTTATCTGGTTTAAAGAAAGCTGTGATCGCAACAAGAATTGCTGCAACTATTAATAAAACAATGTGCTTACCTTTAAACGACGACTTTGCATCAGCTTCTCTCATTAACATCGGTAATATACTAATAATTAAACCGAGGAAGAAAAATTGAGTCGGTTCATAATGATTTGCAAGTAAATATTTAATAACATGACTTAACGTTAAAAACGCTGCTGCCACACCAGCTGCAAGTGGAATTAAAAACCCTAAATGTTTTTTCCATTCACGACTAAAGAATCCACTAATTGCCGCAAGCAATTGTTCATAAATCCCTAACACAACAGCGATTGTACCGCCGCTCACACCAGGAATTAAATCACTAACGCCCATACAAAATCCACGATATATATTACGCCATTCCATACTGAATAAATTCCTCATTTCTTATAGTGATTTTTTCCGTAAAGTCCAGTATATCAATAAGAAAGCTTATAATCCTTATATTTTTTGACGAAATTTTGACATTTTCACACAAAAAAAGAAGAAAGCTCCTGTCGGTAGCTTTCTTCTCGCAAGGTATATTATCCCTTATTTTTCTGATACAGTTTTTAATTCCTCTAATAATTCTTCTACGTAATGTTGTGCGCTTTGTGCTGCGATACTACCGTCACCTGTTGCAGTTACAATTTGACGAAGCATTTTTTCACGAACATCACCAGCTGCGAAAATACCAGGAATTTTCGTTTCCATACGTTCGTTCGTTTCAAGGTAACCATTTTCATTTGTAATACCTAATTCAACAAATGGTTTTGATAATGGTAACATACCGATGTATACGAATACGCCGTCAGTTTTGACTTCTTTCTCTTCTCCACTGTTTACGTCTACAAGTGTTACACTTCCTACTTTACCACTTGCTTCGTTAATTTCTTTTATAGTGTGGTTCCAAATGAAATCTACTTTTTCGTTTTGGAAAGCACGATCTTGTAAAATTTTCTGTGCACGAAGCGTGTCACGACGGTGAACGATCGTTACTTTTGATGCGAAGCGTGTTAAGAACACACCCTCTTCAACAGCAGAATCTCCGCCGCCAATTACGATAAGTTCTTTTCCTTTAAAGAATGCCCCGTCACATACTGCACAATATGATACACCGCGGCCGCCAAGTTCTGTTTCACCCGGTACACCAATTTTTTTATACTCTGCACCGCTTGCAACGATAATTGCACGTGCTTTATATTCTTTTTTACCAGCAATAATTGTTTTGTATTCTTTACCATCGATGACTTCTTTCACATCACCGTATGCATATTCAGCACCAAATTTCTTCGCATGCTCGAACATTTTATTTGATAAGTCTGGTCCTAAAATAGACTCATAACCTGGGTAGTTTTCTACATCTTCTGTGTTTGCCATTTGGCCACCTGGAATACCACGCTCAAGCATTAATGTGCTTAAATTTGCACGAGATGTATATACTGCAGCTGTCATACCAGCTGGTCCTGCACCAATAATAACGACATCATAAATTTTTTCTTCTGACACACTATTCACTCCTATCCATTCCTACACAATTAAGTTACCCTCATTATACTGTTAGCATCATTTTTTTCCCAATGATTTGCTTATCTTATGTGTGCGTACGCTTAACAGCTTGCACATACTTTCGGACAGTCGCTACAGATACATTATATACATCTCCAAGCTCCGACTGTGTCATTTTATTTCCTTGTTCGCCGCGTACAATGTATTCAATCGCAGCTGACCAGCCGTACACATTTGTAAATATGTCTCCAGATGTATATAAACGTATGAACGTACAAAACCAAAAGTGTAAACACTCTTCAATTAATTCATCATCTTTTTTCGTATAATTGTATAATGCATCCGCGATTCGTACGCACTGCTCAAATTGTTGTAAATCAGCTGGAATACTCTTATGACTATTAAGTAAAAAGAAGTACTTTGCAAGTTGCGATACGATGGGAACACCGTTCTTCGCTTGCGTTATATCAAAGAAGAATCCAACCTTCTCCGGCGTTGACAATTCGTTCATTAAATATAAAGCTAGCATTTGTTCTTCTAACGTCGCACTTTGCTGAAATGATTTTCGTAATTCTTCAAATAACACGTTTTGTCCTTCATCTGCTAAATTCAGCGCATTCCACGGTTCTTTTCCCTTTTTATCAGGATGCAATTCCACGACATGTTGCCACATTTTTTCAGCTAGTTGCTGATCTTTCACCATATAAGCAGAATATGCAAACCAATAATAAAAACTAACGTCTCCTTCGTATCCTTGACGCTTTAATAGTTTGAACCATTTATATGCATGCTCAAAATAACCAATTGTTGCAAGTGTAGTTCCCAATTTCAAACGATGTTCAAATGAAATCGGATATACTGAAACTAGCTGTCCCGCTAACGCTTCTACTTGTTTATGCTCTCCAATTGAATATAGAAAAATAAGCGTATTACAAAGCGCATGTATATTACCAGGATTTTTCTCTAAAATCATTTCTGTTAACTTCAGTGCTTTGTCTACATTACCCGATTGAAAATGTGCAATGGCTAAATTATTATGACCTGACCAAAATTCCGGATAATCTTTCGTAACAATTTCTAATGTAGCAATTGCTTCTTCCAATTGTCCATTACGAATATAGCGATTCGCTTCTTCCTGCATAACAATTAAATCATCTTCATCTTCAATCTCTTCCGCACCCATTGCTTCTTCTTCCATAATCTCAAGAAGTTCTAATGTATCTTCTACGAATTCCTTCTCTTTTGCAACTTCTAAATAACGATCCGCATATTTCTTCGCCTGTTGAAATAACCCCATATATGCATAATTATTTGCAATAAAATAATAGCACTGTTCAAGTTCTGGATTAGATCTAACTAACTTTAAGAAGATTTGATTCGATTCTTGATATTCACCAGCCTCAGATAATACTGTTGCTAATTGACATAAAATAAACGGCTCCTTCTCACTTTGTGCCGCTCTTCGAAAATATTTAATTGCATCTTGCAATTTTTGCCCTTTGTAAGCTCTCATCCCTTTTTTATAAAAGAATTCCGCTAATTGATTAAAAGAGATAACTTGTCCGTTCTCCTTATATATCCTTTGATTTTTCCCCATATATCCTCCAGTTTTTTGTTTTCTTCGTTCACACATTCTTCTATCTATAAGTATAAACGATTCCGTAAAAAACAAAACAGTATATTATACTCAATTATTTCCTTTTTATTCATAAAAAAAGAGGAGAAATGTTACATTTTCACCATGAACCTTCTCTTGCGATCATTTGCTCTTTCGTATAAATAATACGCATTGGATTTCCACCTACGAAAGCACCGCTCGGTACATCTCTATGAACAAGCGTGCCAGCTGAGACAGTCGCACCGTCTCCAATTTTCACACCTGGTAATATTGTTACATTCGCTCCAATCATCACTTCATTTCCAATGACGATTTCCCCAAGTCGATATTCACGAATTAAATATTCATGTGCTAAAAGCGTTGTGTTATAGCCAATAATCGAATTCTCTCCCACAGTTATCTTTTCCGGGAACATAATATCCGGCATTACCATAAGCGCAAATGATGTTTTCTTTCCTACTTTCATCCGTAAAAAAGTACGGTACAACCAATTCTTCACAGATAAAAATGGTGTGTAACGCGCAATTTGGATAATAATAAAGTTTTTCATTACCTTCCAAAAAGACACTGTTTTATACACATTCCATAATGAATTTTCTCCTGAAACAGGATAGCGCGTTGTCCGTCGCACTTAGCTCGCTCCTCTACTAACTTACTTGGACCTTTATGAACGGTTCATATTAGACAAAATCGGTAGCAAATCACTCATTTTATCTAGCATAAAGTCCGGCTTGTAAGCCTCTAAATACGCTCTACCTTTCAGCGTCCATGAAACCGCAGCTGTTTTCGTCCCCGCATTTTGACCACCGACAATATCATGATGATTATCTCCAACCATCAATGCCTCTTCTGGTTTTGCATCTAATAATTCAAGCGCTTTTTGAAGTGGCTCTGGATGTGGTTTCACATGCTCTACATCATCAATTGTCACGACAACATCAAAAAATTCATCAAGCTTTGACAACTGTAATCCCATCTCAACGGTTTGTCTCGCTTTCGTTGTAACAATACCAACTTTATAACCTTGCTTCTTCAACTCTCGAACTGTTTCATATACAGTTTCATATTCTTCTACTAATTCATCATGATGATCATGGTTAAATTCGCGATAACTTGTAATCATCTCTTCAACCTTACTTTCATCAATCTTACTGAAAGTATCATGCAAAGATGGACCGATAAATGGCAACACATCTTCACGCTTATATTGATTTGGATAATACGTATTTAAAGTATGTAAAAAAGAAGAAATAATAAGTTCGTTTGTATTAATTAAAGTTCCATCTAAATCAAATAACACTGTATTTATTCTCATTGCCTTAGTCCTTTCGCCTTCCTGAATATGAAAGAAGCAGCATCTTATAATAAGATGCTACTTTTCTCTAATTTTCCGAATATCTTTTATCAGCTTGCCCCATTTTTCGTCTCACAATAATGAAAATAATAGAAATAACAACAAGTCCAATTGACATTACTTGTGCAATACGAAGTGGTCCTAGCATTAAACTATCAGTACGTAAGCCTTCTACGAAGAAGCGTCCTACTGAATACCAAATTAAATATGTGAAGAATAATTCCCCGCGGCGTAAATTCACTTTTCTTAATGCAAGTAGTAAAATTACACCTGCAAAATTCCATAATGATTCATATAAAAACGTCGGATGATAGTACACACCCTCAATATACATTTGATTAATAATGAAATCTGGTAAATGAAGACCTTCTAAAAACTGTCTCGTTACTTCATCACCATGCGCCTCTTGGTTCATAAAATTTCCCCATCGGCCAATTGCTTGTCCTAGTAAAATACTTGGTGCAGCAATATCCGCCAACTTCCAGAATGAAACCCCGCGTCGCTTTGCAAAAAGAATCCCTGTAATAACCGCTCCGATTAAACCACCATGAATCGCCAAGCCACCTTGACGAATATTAATAATTTGACTCGGGTTTTGCGCGTAATATTCCCATTCAAAAATAACATAGTACATTCTCGCAAATAGAATAGCGATCGGTACTGCAATTAATACAAGGTCAACAAATGTATCTTTTGGAATACCTAGCCTTTCTCCCTCGCGAGTTGCTAGCCAAAGACCTAATAGCACACCTGTACCGATAATAATCCCGTACCAATAAACAGGAAACGGCCCAAGTTGGACAGCTACGCGGTCAAGCTGCGGTACAGAACCTAACAGCATATGTATGACCTCCCTCTCCAATGTTTACTCCTGATTCCCTAACTCAATCGCACTCATTAATCGTTCTGAGAACTGCTGTGCTGCATTGACTCCCATACGCTTTAAACGGAAGTTCATCGCTGCTACTTCAATAATAACAGCCAAGTTTCGACCAGGACGAACTGGAAGTGTAATCTTCGTAAGTTCTGTATCAATAATTTTCATCTTCTCTTCATCAAGACCTAAGCGATCATAGTTTTTCTTTTGATCCCAAATTTCAAGATTAATAACAAGTGTAATACGCTTATAATTTCGCACTGCCCCTGCACCGAATAACGTCATAACGTTAATGATACCTAGACCACGAATTTCTAATAAATGCTCAATTAAATCTGGTGAGCTTCCTACTAATGTGTCTTCATCTTCTTGGCGAATTTCTACACTATCATCCGCAACAAGGCGGTGACCACGCTTCACAAGTTCAAGAGCTGTCTCACTTTTACCAACACCACTTTGACCTGTAATTAAAACACCAACACCGTAAATATCTACTAATACACCATGAACAGCAGTTGTTGGTGCTAGCTTACCTTCTAAATAATTAGTTAAACGACTTGATAATCTCGTTGTCGTTTGAGAAGAACGTAATAAAGGCATGCCTGATTCACGTGATGCCTGTAATAACTCATCTGGTACATCTTGATTACGAGTTATAATAATACATGGCGTCTCCTCGGTACAAAGCGCTTTCATTCTCTCTTGTTTTTGCTCTGTTGTTAACGTATCAAAGAACGTAAGCTCCGTTTTTCCAAGAAGCTGCACGCGATCAGCTGGATAATATGTAAAGAATCCTGCCATTTCAATTCCAGGTCGTGATAAATCACTTGTATCAATCGGACGATGAATTCCTTCCTCACCACTTATTAACTCCAATTGAAATTGTTCAATTAAATCTTTTGTCCTTACTTTTGGCATATGTATAAACCTCCACTCCGCTGCGGGTTCAGTCTCGTTTGATGTAAAATTCCATTCTACCGGATATTGTACCATTTTTTTCTGGAAACAAGAAATACGGTTTCTAATAAATAGAAAAAAACATTTCATACGAATAATGAAATGTTTTTCTTTTTGTCATTTTCTCTTTTTTTCATATAGAGGTTCCACAATTGCCTTTTCAATAATCATATTAAAAATTGAAATACAAATTGCGGCAACAATCGCTACACCAAATCCTGATATATTAAAAGCATCTCCTAATAATGAATCTGCTATTTTTAACGTAATCGCATTAATAACAATTAAGAAGAAGCCGAAAGTTACAACAGTAATTGGTAGCGTAATTAAAATTAAAAACGGCTTTACGAACACATTTAAAACCGCCAATATAATACTCGCAATAATTGCAGTTTGTATATTTGCTACGTAAAATGCATCTGGTGCAATCCCTTTTAAAAGCCCCGATACAGCGATTAACACAACGCTATTTACAAGAAGTGATACAATCCATCTCATTTTCTTACACATCCTTTTGACATATATATTTCATCATACGCTAATAGATAATAAACGCAAGTATCATACAAACACTTATATCAACTTATTCTACCCTTTATGCTTGTATACCTACTAACACTTCCTTGCGAAATAAGGACCACACCACCTATGTTCATGAGTTTTCACAAAGGTCCAAGTGAAATCTTTATCTACAATATAGATATCACCTTTATACGCATCGTCTGTCTCACACAATATATCATCCATATGTAACAAACTCGCATCCTTTATTAACAGTACCTCATCACAGTGTTGGTAGAAAATGTAGCAATCCTTTTTCACTTCATTATGAAACTCGTTTTCCGCTTCTTTACCCTCTAAACACTTCTTTTTCTCATAACTAAATATGTGCCATAGATAACCACATGCATACCTATCTCCATGAAGAAAAATATCTTCTTTTTCTTTATCACTTAAATGATTTGCAAAGTGATCCTCCCAGCACTTTCGAAAATATACACCCCAACTTTGAAATTCTCTTACCTTCATATTTTTCTTTCTTAACACCTCTAAAAACTCCATCTTCTCCCCCTATACAATAAAAACCGAGTGTCATTTCCACTCGGTTTTTATTCACACACTTATTGCGATAATTCTACTTCTTTTATTTTCTCTTTCATTCTTGCTTTATCACGATTTAAAATCTCTTTTAAATACTTACCTGTATACGAGCGCTCTTCTTTCACTACTTGCTCTGGCGTTCCGGAAGCAACAATTTGTCCACCTTTGTCCCCGCCTTCTGGTCCAAGATCAACGATATAATCAGCTGTTTTTATCACATCTAAATTATGTTCAATTACAAGTACCGTCTCACCACTCTCAACAAGACGTTGCAGCACTTCTAGAAGACGTGCAATATCATGCGCATGTAAACCAGTCGTTGGCTCATCTAAAATATATAACGTACGACCTGTAGAACGACGGTGTAATTCAGAAGCTAATTTCACACGCTGTGCTTCCCCACCAGATAATGTTGTTGCTGGTTGACCTAATTTCATATAACCAAGCCCAACATCTACAAGCGTTTGAAGTTTACGCTTAATTTTAGGAATATTGGCGAAGAATTCTACTCCATCTTCAATTGTCATCCCTAACACTTCAGAAATATTCTTATCTTTATATTTCACTTCTAACGTTTCACGATTATATCGTTTACCGTGACAAACTTCGCACGGAACATACACATCTGGTAAGAAGTGCATTTCGATTTTAATAATTCCATCACCACGGCACGCTTCACAACGTCCACCTTTTACATTAAAGCTGAAACGTCCTTTTTGATATCCGCGCACTTTCGCTTCATTCGTTTGTGCAAACACATCACGAATATCATCGAATACACCTGTATACGTCGCTGGATTAGAACGTGGTGTACGACCAATTGGCGATTGATCAATATCAATTACTTTATCTAAATTTTCAAGACCTTTAATCTCTTTATGAGTACCTGGCTTCGCTTTCGCTTTATATAACTTTTGCGCTAACGATTTATATAGTACTTCATTAATCATCGTACTTTTACCTGATCCAGATACACCTGTTACCGCTACAAACGTACCGAGTGGGAATGACATTTTTGCATTCTTTAAGTTATTCTCTTTTGCGCCGACAATCTCTACTTTACGTCCATCACCTTTACGTCTTTCAAGTGGAACTGGAATAAACTCTTTACCGCTTAAATACTTACCTGTCAGCGAATTCTCATCCTGCATCACTTCAGCTGGTGTACCTGCTGACACAACTTGACCACCGTGAATACCTGCACCAGGTCCGATATCAAGTAAATAGTCAGCAGCCATCATCGTATCTTCATCATGTTCAACCACAATTAACGTATTACCTAAATCGCGCATTTCTTGCAATGTACGAATAAGACGATCGTTATCGCGCTGGTGTAAACCAATTGAAGGCTCATCAAGAATATAAAGTACGCCAGTTAGACGAGAACCAATTTGCGTCGCTAAACGAATACGCTGCGCCTCACCACCTGATAACGTACCAGCCGCACGACTTAGCGTTAAATAATCTAAACCAACGTTCACTAAGAATCCAACGCGCTCCTGAATTTCTCTTAAAATTAAATGAGCTATTTTTTGTTGCTTCTCCGTTAGCTCTACATTCGAGAAAAATTCTTGTACTTCTTGAACTGAATACTTCGTTACGTCAGCAATCGTTTTATCACCAACAAAAACAGCTAAGCTTTCAGGCTTTAAACGGCCGCCTTTACACTTCGGACAAGCTTGTTCTGCCATATACTTTTCCATTTGCTCACGAATGTAATCGGAACTCGTTTCACGATAACGACGTTCAATGTTTGGAATAACACCTTCAAATAAAATCTCATTTTCCTTTACTTGACCGAATTCATTTACATAGCGGAAATAAACCTTCTCTTCCCCGCTTCCGTACAACACTTTATCAAATAAATCTTTCGGTATATCTTTCACAGGCATATCCATATCAACGCCGTAGTGATTACATACAGATTGTAAAAGTTGTGGATAGTATTGTGAACTTGTCGGTTCCCAAGGTGCAATCGCATGTTCATTTAATGATAAATCCCAGTTCGGGATAACAAGTTCTAAATCTACCTCTAGCTTTGAACCAAGTCCATCACAAGAAGGACAAGCTCCGAACGGACTGTTGAATGAGAACATACGCGGCTCTAATTCTCCGATTGAAAAACCACAATGCGGACAAGCATGATGTTCACTAAATAGAAGTTCCTCTTCTCCCATTACATCGATTAAAACTCGGCCTCCGCCAAGCTTTAATGCACTTTCAAGTGAATCAGCAAGACGGCTTGCGATTCCTTCTTTTACAACAATACGGTCAATTACAACTTCAATGGAATGCTTCTTATTTTTATCTAACGTAATCTCTTCAGACACATCGAGCATTTCACCATCAACACGTACACGAACATATCCTTGCTTCTTAATATCTTCAAGTACTTTCACATGTGCACCTTTACGACCAGAAACGATAGGAGCTAACACTTGTAATTTCGTACGTTCAGGATATTCAAGAACACGGTCTACCATCTGCTCTACTGTTTGTGATGTAATTTCAATCCCATGATTTGGACAAATTGGCGTACCAATTCGCGCAAATAATAAACGTAAATAATCATAAATCTCCGTTACCGTTCCGACAGTTGAACGTGGATTACGACTCGTCGTTTTTTGATCGATTGAAATCGCTGGTGACAATCCTTCAATCGTATCTACATCCGGCTTATCCATTTGTCCTAAAAACTGGCGCGCATACGCAGATAACGATTCTACGTATCTGCGCTGCCCTTCTGCATAAATCGTATCAAATGCTAATGATGATTTCCCCGAACCAGACAATCCCGTTACAACGACAAGCTGATTTCTCGGAATGGTTACATCAATATTTTTTAAGTTATGTGCTCTAGCACCTTTTACAACGATAAAATCCTTGCTCTTACTCACTCTTTTCACCCTTCCGCTTTTAATTCTAATAGTAAATCTCTTAGTTCAGCTGCACGCTCGAAGTCTAACGCTTTTGCTGCTTCTTTCATCTCTGCTTCCATCTTCGCAATTGTCTTTTCACGCTCTTTTTTCGTCATTTTCTTAGCAGGAGTTGCTTCGTATGTTTCTGTCTCTTCAGCAGTTGTCGTTGCACGGATTACATCACGTACGCCTTTTTGAATCGTTTTCGGCGTAATACCATGCTCTTTATTGTAGGCTTCTTGTATAGTACGACGACGCTGCGTTTCTTCAATTGCAATTCCCATTGATCTTGTTATACGATCTGCGTACATAATAACTCGGCCGTTTTCATTACGCGCGGCACGACCAATTGTTTGAATTAATGAGCGCTCTGAACGTAAGAACCCTTCCTTATCAGCATCTAAAATCGCTACAAGTGATACTTCTGGAATATCTAATCCTTCTCGTAATAAGTTAATACCGACCAGTACATCAAACTTACCAAGGCGAAGATCGCGGATAATTTCAATACGTTCTAACGTTTTAATTTCAGAGTGAAGATAGTTAACTTTAATTCCTACATCTTTTAAGTAGTCCGTTAAATCCTCGGACATTTTCTTCGTTAAAGTCGTAATTAATACACGTTCATTTTTTGCAATACGATCTTGAATCTCTCCTAATAAATCGTCAATTTGCCCTTCAATAGGTCGTATATCGATTGGTGGATCTAAAAGCCCTGTTGGACGAATAATTTGTTCTATTACTTCTGGTGACTGCTCTAACTCGTACGGTCCTGGAGTCGCCGAAACGTAAATAACTTGATTTGTTTTCTCCTCAAACTCATCAAACATGAGCGGTCTATTATCTAAAGCTGATGGCAGACGGAATCCATGATCCACAAGTACTTGCTTACGTGCTTGGTCCCCGTTATACATCGCTCTTACTTGTGGCACTGATACGTGCGACTCATCCATAACAATTAAGAAATCTTCCGGGAAATAGTCCAATAACGTATACGGTGTTGCACCCGCTGGACGAAGTGTTAAATGACGGGAATAGTTTTCAATACCTGAACAAAAGCCCATCTCGCGCATCATTTCTAAATCATAACGTGTACGTTGCTCTATACGCTGTGCTTCTAGCAACTTACCTTTATCATTTAATTCCTTTAAACGCTCTTCTAATTCTTTTTCGATATTCTCAATAGCGACCTTCATTTTCTCTTCACGTGTAACGAAGTGAGATGCTGGGAAGATTGCTACATGATCACGTTCTGCTAATACTTCACCTGTTAACGCATTTACTTCACGAATACGATCAATTTCATCGCCGAAAAATTCAATTCGAATACAATGCTCATCAAGTGATGCTGGGAAGATTTCAACTACATCTCCGCGCACACGGAATGTACCACGCTTGAAATCAATATCATTACGTCCATACTGTACATCAACAAGTTCACGAAGCAATTGATTGCGGTCCTTCTCCATACCAACTCGAAGTGATACAACTAACTCGCGATATTCTTCAGGAGAACCTAAACCATATATACACGATACACTCGCAACGATAATTACATCGTCCCGTTCAAATAATGCAGACGTTGCTGAGTGACGCAATTTATCAATTTCATCATTAATCTGCGCGTCCTTTTCAATAAACGTATCTGTTTGTGGTACATACGCTTCTGGCTGATAATAATCGTAATAACTAACAAAATACTCAACTGCATTATTCGGGAAAAAGTCTTTCAACTCACTATATAACTGTCCTGCTAACGTTTTATTGTGAGCCATAACAAGTGTTGGCTTTTGCACTTCTTTAATGACATTTGAAATCGTAAATGTCTTACCCGTTCCTGTCGCTCCAAGCAACACTTGCTTTTTCTTTCCACTATTAATTCCCTCTACAAGCTTCTCTATAGCTACCGGCTGATCACCTTGCGGGGAATACGCTGATATAATTTCAAATTGATGTTCCAAGTAAAATCCGACCTCCTCATAAAAATCTGTATTATTATTTTACCACGAATGCCTATAAAAAACCTAAAAAAACGAACAGATATTCGGTAAAATTTTCGACAATATACACATAGAAAAAGGAAGGAGTAAATACTTCCTTCCTCTACTAACTCTATTTTTTAGGTACATATACTAAGTCATATCCATTGCGCCCAGCTTCATTCGTACAATCTATTAGCCTATAAGTGATTCCTGATTCGCGCTGGTCTTTAACAATACTTTTACAACTATCTTTATGTAACCCTTTATCCTTCCCAGCAAATTTGTCTTTTCTATTATCTGACACATAAAATATATCGTTCCCACTATACTCTAACGTTTGAAAAATCGGGTCCCCTTCAAGGGTATACTGTACAATTCTTATTTTATCAACTTCCCTTTGCTCGACATTCAAAACGAACTTTTCAAATTTATCTAGATTGGAAATCCTGGTTCCCTTTACAATGACATCGTTCTTCTTATCAATTGTAGTGTTAGATGGTGAACATGCTACTAAAGTAAAAAGAAATAGACATATAAAACTGATTCTTTTTCCTATTGTCATCCTCTCCTATAAAAATTATTTGTATACCCAAAAGCTACTTTCAACTATGAAAGTAGCTTTTCTTTTCCTTTCTCCTTCTTCGGAAAAAACACATATGAAAATGAAATCGCTGTATCAACTAAAAATATAATCGCCCACACTTGGCTCACGCGACTTGCAGCTTTATTTAAAACGATTCCCGATTCTAACCAATTACCCCATTGTTCAAATGGAATAAATCCATACGCGAAGAAAAAGAATATGTGCACACCAACGAATAAAACAAGATGTAATACCCAATTTTTTATTTCCTGCTTTGCATAGGCCATACCTGTTAATTCTATCTGTTCTTCAATAATAGGCGCTGGTTCATTACGCCATTTCGCAACTAGCTTTTGCGCAAATATATCAAGCTTCTTCAAATCCTTTTTCCCATAGAAAACTGCATACAATAAAATAATTACAGTAATAATTTGAAAATTAGAGAACTTTCCTGTTTGATAATAGTCCACTGCCCCTAATGTTAAAATAAACACTTCATTTACGAGGAGTACAATCCCCATAATAAAGCTCGCCTTCTTCAAACGAAATCCGTAACGGAGTAAAAAGAAACCAATAGCCGATAACCAAAATATAATCTCTGCTCCAATTAAAAAATACCAACGATATTCTGCGAGTATGCTCATTTATCCTTCTCCCTTTCATCATAAATACGAAAAGCTTCATCCATATATAATAAAAACTCTTCTTCAATTGGATACATGCTCATTTTCTGTGCATCTTCCTTTGATTTTCTAACCTCCCATAACTTATCTAAAAACGCTTCGTCACCATTAGCCATTTCTAAACACTTCTGCATTAATCTCTTCATTACCCTTTGTACCTCATCATTAGCGGCTTCTTTACCCTCTTTCATAAAAATACGTAATTGCTTTAATAAATCTACCCATTCTAAAACATTCGGATCTTCCTCACTCATATTTGGCAAATTATGAAGCAACTTTTGTTCTTCCTTTGAAAATACTTCATTTTGAAATATTTCACGTATACGAGGAGACTGTTTTGAAAGCTGAATAAGTTCAAACATAACTTTCCAATCAAGTTCTCCCTCTACATCTACCGAATAAACAACCGCTTGTAAAACACGCTCCATTCGATTGAACTTCTTTTGCTCTTCTTGTACAAATCGAAGTTGGTTTTCAAGTGATTTTTTCAAATCCAGCTCACCTTTTACTAACATATTCGCAACTTCTTTTAATGAAAATCCCATTTCTTTTAAAAATAAAATTTGTTGCAAACGAATAACGTCAGCTTCACTATATAACCGATGCCCACCCTCTGTTTTTCCGCTCGGCTTTAATAAATCTATTTGATCATAATAACGTAGTGTACGTACTGTAACCCCTGTTTCTCTCGTCAATTCTTGTATTGAAATCACTACCATCACCTCTTCCCCCTCATTATAGAAGATGACGTTACGTAACTTTCAAGTATTTTGTAAAAAAAATACAAAAAGCTGTTTATACAAAGTGTATAAACAGCTTTTATGGAAATAACCCCTTTTGTATGGCGCGCCCACAAAATAAAATAAGTGCTCCAACAACAACACTCGTTGCCGTTTTATGATAATGGGCTAATAATAATAAATAATACGATAAACCTACAGTACCAATCATAATACAAATACTCGGCACTGGATTACGAGAAAAATTTTGCATTCCCCAAAGAAGCGCAAATATAGCTGTAGCGACACATAACACCGGTAATCCCATCCCAGTTCCCCTTTTTCTATCTATTATTCCTTGTTGCTAATACGCTCGTTGATGCGATACTTATTAATACACCAAAGATAGCAATATATAATAGCTCAGTTACATGTACTGCTTGCCTATCTAAATACTTATTTACACAAAGATACATAATAAACAAGAAAACGAAGCTTGTAATACAAATCGTAAAATATGACTTCATCTTGTTCACAACTCGCTCATCAATCGATGGTACTCCCTCTTCTTTCAAATGCTTCTGCTCTTTATATTCCGAAATTCCATATAAAATGACTAGCGCTACATTCGATATAAAAATAGTTCCCCACGAAATACTTAAAATCATTAAACTCGTATTTAAAAGAATTCCTGCTACAAGCAAACTCCCTACGAATCTCATGACCTCTCTCTTACTCATACATGATCAGCCTCTTTTCGATTTCTATATTTCCACTTCGGCCAATAGTTCACAAGAAAATATACCCACTGCCCTAGTACAAATAAAACAAACGGCATACCAGCATTTCCATCAACAATTAAATTATATAAACTCCATATCGCTAAACTAATCGTAAAAAATAACCCTACATATTTAAACGCTTTATCTGACTGAAATCTCTCAAACTCATCCTGCATTTTTTATTCCCCCTATCGCTATGCTCGTTTTCCTACCATAACTCCTATAATGAGACTACCTGCAAATAAGGAACTACATATTATAAATATCTCTTGCACTGGTATAACAGCCCTGCCTATTGCTTTACTCGCAACAATATAAACAATAAGCAACAGAAATGCGAATACAAATGAGACGTTTACATGTTTTTTTATATTTTCAATTACTCGCTCATCTATATCGGGAAGTTCTTCTTTTTTGTACTTACGCTTTTTGTAATACACATACACTATCAAAAATACAATTGCTAAAACGTTACTCACTACGAGCGGTAAAATTGGTATAGCCGGATTCATAATATGAACTATAATGTCTCCTAAAAACAATCCAAAAGTCACACCGATTAATAACTTTTTAGTATCGTTCATATTTCCTCCCCTTACTCCAGCGTAAATATTTCCTCCACCTTCACTCCAAAATACTTGGCGATTTTTAAGGATAACTCTAGACTCGGGTTATAATGATGGTTTTCAATCGCCACGATTGTCTGCCGCGTCACCTGCATCGCCTTTGCCATTTCAACTTGTGTTATATGATTTTGCTTTCTTAACTCTTTTATTTTATTTTTCACACCCATAGGATCCACCTTCAAAAGTAAAGATATCTTTACTTAAATTGTAAATATTTTCCAGTTATAAGTAAAGATATCTTTACAAATTTTAGAAAAACATTTCACTGCATATCTTCTCTAACAAAGTACAAGAGTAATTCAATTTATATCAGCGATTTTTTAAATATATCAGCGCAACTCCATTTATATCGGCGATTTCCCAAATATATCGACATCAGTAGCACCATAAGCATAAGAAAGAAGCTGCCCCAAAATATCTTTTGGAACAGCTTCTTCGTCCTACTTAAATAAATCCTAATCCCCATACAAGAACGTATCCAAGAACCGATAAGCAAACCGAGCCAATCAGCCCCGCCACGAATGCTTTACTTCCTAATTTACGGAACGTTTTAAACTCTACATTTAAACCGAGCCCCGCCATCGCCATTGCGATTAGCATATAAGCAATGACAACAATGTATCCCGCAACAACTTCTGGAATAATCCCAAGCGAATGCACTGCACTCATCGCTAAAAATCCGAAGATGAACCAAGGAATTGGAAGGTCACGCCACGATTTTTTTTCTTTGCTTCCCTCGCTCTTACCAAACCATAATCCGATTAAAATCGCTACTGGTACAAGCATTGCAACGCGCGTTAATTTCACGATAACTGCGATATCTACAGCCGTGCTTCCTCCTGGCGCCGCAGCCGCAATTACGTGAGCAATTTCATGCAGTGTCGCCCCTGAGAACACTCCATATCCGTATGGAGATAAACCAAGCACTGGATATAATAACGTATAAATAAGCGTAAATATTGTACCTAAAATCGCGATGATCGCTGCTCCAACTGCTGTTTCGTCATCTTTTGCTTTCACTTGCGGTGCAATTGCCACGACCGCGGCCGCGCCGCAAATTGCCGTACCGCATGCTGTTAAAATCCCAAGTTTCTTTTCTACTTTAAATACTTTCGTTAGTCCGTATACAACAAAAATAGTAAATGTAATAACAACCGCCGCGATGACCAATACTTTCGGTCCCGCCTTCGCAATATCAACAAGATTTAATCGCATTCCAAGTAAGATGATCCCAAAGCGCAGTAACTTCTTACTCGCAAAGTTCGTTCCTGCAATCGCATCATGAGGAACTCCAATTGCAGCGCGCCAAACCATCCCAATTAGAATAGCAATTACTAATTGTCCCATAATATTTAAAAATGGAAGCTCTGCTAAATATTTCGCGGCAATTGCGATTAATAATGTAATCCCAATTCCTTGCGAAAATCCAAAGCCCTTCTTCTTTTGTATAACAAGTGTTTGTTCCACCTTGTACCACCCCAATAATCGTATTGGAACATGCATGTTCTTTCTACTTACATTATAAGAGAGTTTCTATAATAAGTTTAATACCAATACCAAATCTCTATCATCAGAAATACTTATGATAAGATGATAGAAAAAGAAAGGAGCCCATTATATGAACGTAGATATTTTAAAAATTTTTGTTACTGTCGTTGAACAGAAACACTTCTCACGTGCAGCAGAATTATTAAACCTTTCACAGCCCGGAGTAAGTATGCATATACGCAACTTAGAAAACGAATTTGGCACTACACTTATTCAACGCTCTCCGAAGCACGTCCAAGTTACGGAAGCTGGAAACATATTATATATACATGCAAAGCAAATGCTCTCTCTTTACGAAGATGCTAAGCAAGAGATTAATGAACTACATAACGTTGTAACAGGAACACTTCGCATTGGTGCTAGTTTTACAATTGGCGAATACTTACTTCCAAAAATACTGGCTAACTATGCGAATGAAAATCCACACGTCGAAGTTCATACTTTCATCTCAAATACAGAAGACGTTTTGCAAAGCCTTCGCTCTAATCAAATTGATATCGGCCTAGTAGAAGGGCAAGTCATATACGCTGATGTTGACGTTGAAACGTTTATGCAAGATGAAATGAAGCTTGTCGTTCCGCCAAATCATCCATTGCTCCGCACAAATGAAATAAATGAAAGCACACTCCAAGATCAAGTATGGGTATTAAGAGAAAGTGGTTCTGGTACACGCGCTTATAGTGACCGCTTTATTCATCAACACCATTTAAAAATGAAACGATTCTTTACATTCAGTAGTATCCAAAGCGTAAAGGAAGCTGTTAGTGCCGGTCTTGGCATCGCTATACTTTCTGATTGGACTGTACGGAAAGAGCTACTAGCAAAAGAACTATTCCACGTCGAAGTTCCAAATGAACAACTAATCCGTCCGTTCTCCATCGTGCGCGGCAAATATTTCATTCCATCTAAAGCCATTCAAGTGTTCTTGAATCATGTAAATTCTTTTGCGAAAAAACAGCATTGACCTTCACATTAGTGTGAAGGTTTACAATACATGTAAAAGGAGTGAAACACATTGCGAATTGGAGAATTATCAAAAGAAACTGGCGTTAGTGAAAGATCACTAAGACATTACGAAGAAAAGGGATTACTCCCTTCTAAGCGCCTTGCAAATGGTTACCGTGATTTTGATGAAAGTGCCATCGAAAAAGTGGAGCTTATTCAAATGTACTTACAAATCGGCTTAAATTTAGAAGAGGCGGCAAGGATGCTGCGCTGCCTTGAAATTGAACCGCACCTGTACGACAATCCGTGCAGCAGTATCCTTACGCTTTACGAAGATAAACTCAATGAAGTAACAAAGCAAATCACATTACTTTCCAACATCCAAACGAATTTGCAAAAACACGTTTCACTCCTAAAACAAGCAAAAGAAAAGGGATGATTACATGTTTGTTATACATGGCAGTTCAAGACAAAACGGAAATACGGAAGTTTTAACACATATGATGATTGATGAAATTGAAACAGAACAAATTTATTTACGTGATCACACAGTCTATCCTATTACAGATAAGCGTCATGATGCAGAAGGATTCCAACCTGTAAATGATGACTACGAGCAGTTAATCAAACGCATGTTAGAGCACGACACAATTATCTTTGCTACACCATTATATTGGTACGGAATGAGTGGACATATGAAAAACTTTGTTGATCGCTGGTCACAAAGCTTGCGCGATACATCTCTTCATTTCAAAGAAAAAATGAAAGGCAAAAAAATGTATGTTGTCATCGTTGGCGGGGACAATCCAAAGCTAAAAGCATTACCGCTTATCGCTCAATTCCAATATATCTTTGATTTTGTTGGTTCATCATTTGAAGGTTATGTTATTGGGGATGCGAATGGATTAGATGAAATCCAAAATGATGCTGAGGCACTGACAAAAGCACAATTGTATAATAATAAACTCAAAAATAGCAAATAGAAATAAGTTTGACAAACTATTTAGACTTAGCAACGCAAGAAGAATTAGAAAGCATGTTACAAGAATATCCTGGCACTATACTTTTCATTAGCCATGACCGTGCCTTTATTCGCTCTGTTGCAGACCATATTCTCCAAGTAGATGAGAGTGAACCAAGAATCTTCCACGGTAATTACGAGCAATACACAAAAAGAACCACCGGAGATTCTTTAAACGTTACTGAGCAAGAATTGTTACGATTACAAACAAAATTAACAGAAGTCATCAGCCGGATTTCCATTCCAAATCATCACGATGACATCACATCTCTCGAACAAGAATACGCAAAATTATTAACTCAAATTCAAAAATGTAAAGAAGCACTCTAATGTCTTCCCTATATATCGACGGGGCATTCCACATTTCCCAAGAAATATTGAATCTTCGACATATAAAGTAAAAAGCCATGCATCAGCACGGCTTTTTACTTTATATACGAACAGCAGTCCCGCTCACAGCAACCATTAGCATCCCTTCGCGAACTACTTCGTAATCCACGTCAATACCAACAATGGCATTCGCATTTTTTTGTCTTGCGAAAGTTTTCATCTCTTCCATTGCAATGTCGCGCGCTTCTTTTAATTTACTTTCATAAGCACCCGCACGACCGCCGACAATGTCACGGACAGAAGCGAAGAGGTCACGAACGATATTCGCGCCCATAATCGCTTCTCCATTGACGATATCGATATACTCAATAATTTCTTTTCCTTGAATTGTAGACGTTGTTGTTACAATCATACTCTATAGCCTCCCATATGAGATTTTTACCTACTTATGGTGCACTAATTCAGTACAAATTATATTTACGAACTAAACTGAGCTTCGTATAACCTACTGTATCCTCCGCCTTGCTCAATTAATTCATCATGTGAACCTTGTTCTGCAATACCGTCTTTATTTACAACGACAATTCGATCTGCATTTTTAATCGTTGCAAGTCTGTGAGCGATAACTAACGTTGTACGGCCAGCTGCTAATTCAGCAAGTGATTTTTGAATTGCAAGTTCCGTCTCAGTATCTAGTGCGGAAGTAGCTTCATCTAGTATTAAAATTGGCGGGTTTTTCAAGAACATACGAGCAATTGCTAGACGCTGCTTCTGTCCACCAGAAAGTTTTACACCACGCTCACCGATAACAGTATCTAAACCGTCTGGTTGTGAGTAAATTAAGTCTTCTAACTGCGCACGTTTTACTGCCTGCCAAATTTCAGCTTCTGACGCCTTTAAGTTCCCGTAAGCAATATTTTCACGAATTGTTCCTGAGAATAAGAACACATCTTGCTGCACAATTCCAATTTGCTTACGAAGTGAAGATAATGTCATATCTTTCGTATCAATTCCATCAATTTGAATCGATCCAGATGATTGCTCATAAAAACGTGGTAATAGGCTACATAACGTCGTTTTCCCAGCTCCTGATGGTCCAACGAACGCAACTGTTTCACCTGCATGTATGTTCAAACTAATGTCATTTAAAATCGGTTCTTTGTTTTCATATCCAAACGTAATGTTGTTATATTGAATATCACCATGTACATGCTTCACTTCCATTGCATCTTTAGAGTCTACAATGTCAGGCTCTGTTTCAAGAAGCTCTACATACCTTTTAAAACCAGCGATTCCTTTCGGATAGCTTTCGATTACCGCGTTAATTTTTTCAATTGGACGGAAGAAAATATTCGTTAATAGAACGAATCCGATAAATCCACCGTATGTTAATTCTCCTTGCAGAACAAACCATGTACCGCATATTAATACGAAGAGCGTTACGAGACGCATGAGCATATAACTAATCGATGAATTTAAAGCCATAATTTTATACGCCATTAATTTCGTTGTACGGAAACGAGCGTTGTTCACAGCGAATTGCTCTTTCTCAAACTTTTCATTTCCGAATGCTTGTACAACGCGAATACCACCAACGTTGTTCTCAATACATGCATTGAAATCAGCAACGTCTGAGAATAAACGTCTGAACGTACCTGTCATTTTTTTATTGAAGTAAAGTGCTAACCATAATAAGAATGGAATGACGAAGAACGTTAATAGCGCTAACTTCCAGTTAATCATCATCATAAATGAGAATGCCCCAACTAAAGTCATAATAGCGATAAACAAATCTTCTGGTCCATGATGAGCAATTTCCCCAATTTCCATTAAATCGTTTGTAAGGCGTGAAATTAGATGACCTGTTTTATTATTGTCAAAAAATCTGAATGATAGCTTTTGAATGTGATCAAATAATTTCTGCCTCATATCTGTTTCAATGTTAACACCAAGCATATGTCCCCAATATGTAACGACATATTGTAAGCCTGCATTTAACATATAAACTGCGAGTAAACCGAAACAAGCCCATAAAATAAGCGTCCAGTTTTGCCCTGGCAATAACTTATCAATAAATTGATTTACGATAAGCGGGAAGCCGAGTTCTAATAATCCTGCGACAACCGCACAAGAAAAGTCGAGTATAAATAAACCTTTATACGGTTTATAGTACGAGAAAAATTTACGCAGCATATCTTACCTCCATTTTCCAAAATTAAAAAGACTCCCTAAATGATAACCATTATCAAATAATTATTCAAGTTATCCGTCTATGAAACTGAAAATAAACTTTGCGATAGCTGTCGTTTTTGGCCGGAAAGTCGATATATTCGAATAATCGCCGATATAAATTTCATTTACTAACTACCCTCCCCCCAAAAAACAAAAAAAGGTACCACCACAAGGTGATACCATTCCTTCTATTACATCGCTTCTGAATCCCACTCATGCTCCTGTTCAACGAATACAATACCTAATTCGTGATGTCCACCAGCATATAATGCAGTTTGTGCAAGACGAAGCTCACCATTTGTATCTAATACTTCTAATTTACAAAATGCTCCTGTCGTCTTCGTTTGAAGCGCATCATAAAATTCCTCGGCGCTTTTTGGAATGACTCCATTTACTTTCGTAATAATTTCTCCAGGCAGTAATTTCAGCTCTGCTCCAATTGTATTTGGAATTGTATCTAGTACAATGAGCCCATCATTGCATGCAGCAAAATACGCTGGTCTGGTTTCATCAGCAATTTTCTCTTGCATCGAAATTGTGAAACGCCCAAGCATCGCGACTCCCATCGCGATAATTGCAAGTACGTGCCACCAGTAACTTGCGATTCCTAAAACGAGCACAAGTCCTGCTAATCCATAAACACGTCTTCCTGTAAATAATAAAGCTTCCGTCGGCTCATAACTTTTAATCTTTCTCATAAACCCAATTAAAAATGGAACGAGGAATAGAGAATATGTATTTGAACCTATTGAAACGACAGGCCACCATGAAATAAACTGCGTTACCGCATCACCCGGTACAAGAATAAAAATAGGAACGATCCATAAACGCTTTGATTCGTGTAAACCAATCTTTAATCCACGCTTCCCCTTCCTAATCTTCGGTGTAGAGTATCCTACCGCGTTTTTAGAAATCAATAAGCCTTCTACAATAAGCATAACGCCTAGCAAAATAGCAAGGGATACAATGGTACTCTCTTCACCTTCTCGAAGCTGTAAGAAGGAAACTGGTAGCTTAGAAGATAATAGAACACATACAATCGCAATGCTAAATGTATAAGCTGCCGATAAATATCGATACATAGCCGTTAATCCAAATAGTAATGTCCAAATTAAAATGGCCCATAAGCTTGCTTTAGAAACAACAAGTCCAAGCCCAATCGTAATAATAGATACTACTAATCCGTATCCAATCCCTGCAAATAGAGAGGTTCGCAGTTCAAACCAAATATCATAAACTTTAAAAGAAAAATCTTTTCGTTCTCTTAACATACGTAAGTATCCAACGAAGATACTACTTATTACAAATATATAGACAGCAGGGTGTAAGAAAAAACGTCCAACTGCCCGCATTATTTCAAAAATCCACGCCTCCACGAACTCATTCACCACCATTTATATCATTCTTTCTTTTTATATTATCACAACTAAACAAACGTTTGTTTAACACAAAAAAATACAGGCAGCAAACTGCCTGTATTTCTTCTTATTTTGCCATTAACTTTAATGCTGACTGTAATTGTAAATCATTTTCTCCAGAACGGATTTTTTCGATAATTTTAGTTTGAATCGCTTCAGCTGTCTTTTTATCAAGCTGTCCTGTCGCTTCCATCTCATTCGCATTTTGGAATGCTTTCAGCGCCGATTCTGTCTCTTTACTAAAGTATCCATCTTCACGACCTGGTACATACCCTAAGCTCTTAAGCATTTCTTGAGCATGTTTTACTTGTACATCATTTGAATTGTATGAAAGTGTTTTTTCAATTTGAATTGGTGTCGCATGATAATAATTTGGTTGCTTCACTTCTACTGTTGGTGCGATTCCTTTTTTATGAATCCAGTTCCCATCCGGTGTTAACCATTTAAACATCGTTAATTTAATGTTGCTGCCGTCTTTAAATGGAACAGCTTGCTGGACAGTACCTTTACCAAATGTTTTTTCACCAATTAAATCGTATCCTTCTCCTTCTTTCAGCGCACCCGCTAAAATCTCTGAAGCAGAAGCACTTCCATTATCAATTAATACTGAAATTGGATATGGTTTTCTCTCTTTCAGTTCCGTAGAGAATTTCTTCTTCTCACCATTTCGCTGCTCTACTTGTAGCATTGGCTTTTTATTCGTCATAATTTCCCCTAGTATATCTTCTACACTATTTAAATAGCCACCAGGATTACCACGCACGTCAATAACTAAGCCTTTTATATTTTTCTTTTCCAACTCTTTTAACTGATCCTTAAATTCTTTCGCTGTATTCTCAGCAAAAGAAGTGATTTGCATATAACCGATATCTTTTCCGCTCTCTTGCTTCACAGAACTAAACACTGTAAAGATTGGAATCTTTTCACGCTTAATTTTAAATACAATCGGATCAGTTACTCCCGCACGTTTAATTTCAATTGCGACAGTCGTTCCCTTTTTACCACGAATTTTTAATACTGCTTCTTCACGTGATAAGTCTTTCACACTGTTTCCATCTACAGATAAAATTTGGTCATTCGGTTTAATTCCTATCTTTTCTGCTGGTGAACCTTTAATTGGCGATACGATAATAAGCTTATCGTCCGTCTTGTTCACCTCAGCCCCAATCCCCTCTAATTCAGGATCAAGCGATTCACTAAACTGTTTGGCTGTTTCTTTATCCATATACGTGGAATAAGGGTCCTTCAGCGTAGACAACATACCTTGTATTGCACCTTCAACTAACTTTTCATCTTTCACGTCTTCCACATAACGTGAATCAATTAGTGCATACGCCTCATTAATTTTTGCCAAATTCCCTTGCGCAGTGCTAGCATTCCCACTCGAAATTGTTTGCGTTACTTCTGCTGGGTTAACCCCAAATACAGACATGCCTGCAAACATTCCGCCAGCACCAATTAAAAATGCAACAACCATTCCAATAATTGCAACTCTACGTTTCAATGCGGAATTCCCCTTTCCAAAACACACAGGTGGTGTAGCAAAAGGCATCACACAGTGTGTGATGCCTTTACCTATTTCTACTATATGATAAGCTTGTACGAATTATGTTTGCAACTTTTTATACTTTTAAGAAGCGACGAATTGACATTACACTTCCCCACATACCGATTAAAGCACCGATTAACACTAGTAAACCAGCTAATTGGAATACGAAAGGACTGTATGGTAGAAGCTCGAAAATTGTTCCGCCAAGTTTTTCGTTAAACACACCTTGCAACGAATTATACGTAACTAGAATTAGGCCAATTGGAATAATTGATCCTAATACTCCTAAGAATAATCCCTCTAGCAAGAATGGCCAACGAATAAACCAGTTTGTTGCACCAACAAGTTTCATAATTTCAATTTCTGTACTACGAGCATAAATTGTAATTTTAATTGTATTAGAGATTAAGAACATCGCTGTGAATAAAAGACCAGCAATTAACGCAATCCCAATGTTACGACCAGTTTTTACAGTATCAAATAATCGTTCAACTTGCCCTTTTCCGTACTGAACATTACTGACAAACTGCATTTTTTCAACTTTCTTCGCGATTGTCGCTGTATCTGTTGGTTCTTTTGCTTTTACAACGAATACGTTTTTAAGTGGGTTATCTTGTTCAAATAACTCAAACGTTTTTCCACTATCACCTAAGCTTTTAATTAAACGTTTTAACTCTTCTTCTTTAGAAGAATATTTAATAGAATCTACTTTTGCAATTTTACTCATATCTTCTTCTAATTTCTTTTGATCAGCTTCTTTCGCAGCTGGATCAATGTGTACACGAATCTCTACATCTTGCTCTACTTTTGTCGCAAAATGGTTCATATTCATAATCGCTGTTAAAAAGACACCTACAAGTAATAATGTAACTGTTACTGCACTAACAGAAGCAAACGTCATCCATCCGTTACGTGATAGATTCTTTACACCTTCTCGCAAATGTCGACTAAGGGTCTTAGCCTTCATATCCGTATCCTCCCTCAATCTCGTCTCGAACAATTTTTCCGCCTTCAATCGCGATTACACGATGACGGATTGTATTTACGATATCTGCATTATGCGTCGCCATAACAATTGTTGTACCACGCTCATTAATGCGAGTAAAAATCTTCATAATATCAAGAGCTGTTTCAATATCTAAGTTACCTGTTGGCTCATCGGCAATTACAACCTTTGGTCGATTTACAATCGCTCTCGCAATCGCAACACGTTGTTGCTCCCCGCCCGAAAGTTCACTTGGAAGTGCGTCTGCACGATCTTCAAGGCCTACAAGACCTAGAACTTCTGTTACACGCTCACGAATTGCATCCGGTTCTTCTTCAATTACTTCTAAAGCAAACGCAACATTCTCATATACCGTTAATTTAGGTAGCAATTTAAAATCTTGGAAAATTACGCCTAATTGACGACGAAAATACGGAACGTCTCTTTCTGCCAATGTTTCGATAGTAAGTCCATTTACATTAATAGATCCTGTAGATGGTTTCTCTTCACGATACATCATTTTAATAAATGTAGATTTTCCGGCTCCACTCGGTCCAACTACGTATACGAATTCACCTTGTTTAATGTTAACTGTAAGACCAGCAATGGCTTTCATACCATTCGGGTACTCCTTATAAACATTCGTCATTTTTATCATTATTTATCACCCAATACTTAATGATTTTTTTCGAAATACTTTTCTGTACATCTGAAAATAAAAGACATCCTTCATTTTCACTTATTCATCCTTGTTGAAGGTAGTTTACTTATGCTTTCTCATAAGCAATACCACTCTATGTAATATATTTCAGCAAAATTCTACAAACCCCATTGTAACATCAAACGGTTTCCAATTTGGATACATTTTTGTTACAGTTATGTTACATCCCAGAAAAAGGAAAACGAGTTGACTATATTATCAACTCGTCCATTTCACCTTTTTTATTTATGTTCTGCTAACCATTCAGATACTTTTTTCGCATCTTCACCTTGAATAAGTCCTGGTGACATTGAACCGCGGCCTTTTTTAATAATCTCTTCGATATCTGCGGCGTCGTACTTACCGCCTACTTTTCTTAAATCAGGTCCAGTTGCCCCTGATAAATCTGTCGCGTGACATCCAGCACAACTTCTTTGGAAAATTTGTTCTGCGCTGTCTGTGCTTGCAGACTGTTTCGAAGACTTACTCTCTTCTTTATTTCCGCATGCTCCTAAAGCAAAAACAACCGATGTCCCTAGCGCAATAGCCAACAATTTCTTTTTCACTTCTATCGCTCCCCATTGTTGATATTCTTTTTATTCCTAACACACTCATTTTCATTATAAGCATTATCTTTATATAGAAAAACTAAGGTGTATTTCATATTCCTCAAAAATACAGTGAGAACCTTGATAAAATAAAGCTTTCATAAGTTGTTTCAATTCTGTGAACAACTTAAAAAACTTCTATAAAGAATCCTTTTTAAAAGGAAAATTAGAAAAGTTCTATATAAATCTTCACCCTATTACCGCTCTATTTTATTATTCTCTACTTTTTACAAAACAATATACAGCATTGTAATCTACATATAATCCCATCAAAAAGAGAAGTTGTCGTTTCCAACTTCTCTTCCTCTTTACTTCATCTATAAAAATAAAATCAAATTCTTTATATCCTCTATATCCTCAGCATGCGCCAACAATTTTGTTGGCTTTTTTTCGCTTATTAGATGCGAGAACGTAAGTAAGCATCAATAAATGGATCAATCTCTCCATCCATAACTGCTTGTACGTTACCAACCTCCGTATTTGTACGGTGGTCTTTTACAAGAGAATACGGGTGGAATACGTAAGAACGGATTTGGCTACCCCATCCGATTTCTTTTTGTTCCCCACGGATTTCATCTAATTGTGCCTGTTGCTCTTCTAGTTTCTTTTGATATAATTTCGCTTTTAACATCTTCATCGCATGCTCACGGTTTTTAATTTGTGAACGCTCTGACTGACACGTTACAACTGTATTTGTCGGTGTATGTGTAATACGAACTGCTGAATCTGTCGTATTTACGTGCTGCCCACCCGCTCCACTTGCGCGGTACGTATCAATTTTTAAATCTTCTGTACGTACTTCAATTTCAACTTCATCATTGAACTCTGGTACAACTTCACAAGATACAAACGATGTATGACGACGACCTGAAGAATCGAATGGTGAAATACGTACAAGACGATGTACACCTTTCTCTGCTTTTAAGTAACCGTAAGCGTTATGACCTTTAATTAATAAGGTTACACTCTTAATACCAGCTTCATCACCTGGTAAATAGTCAACCGTTTCTACTTTAAATCCACGTTTTTCAGCCCAACGTGTATACATACGTAATAACATAGAACCCCAGTCTTGTGACTCAGTTCCACCTGCACCTGGATGTAATTCTAAAATCGCATTATTTTTATCATAAGGATCACTTAATAGTAACTGAAGCTCATACTCATTCATTTCTTGAATTAAGCCTTTTACTTCTGATTCTAATTCCTCATGTAAATCTTCATCATATTCTTCTTTTAAAAGCTCATGCGTTACTTCTAAATTTTCGAACGTCTCATCTAACTGACGGAAACTTCCAACCATATCTTTTAACGCATTCGCTTCATTAATTATAACTTGTGCGCCTTGTTGGTCATCCCAAAATCCTGCGCCCATCATTTTTTCTTCTAATTCTGCAATTTGGTTCTCCTTAGTAGGGAGGTCAAAGAGACCCCCTAAAAGCCGCTAATCGCTTAGCCATTTTCTCTAATTCCTGTCTAATTTCTACTAATTCCATTTCCTTCACCTCTATGTAATTGCTGTTACTTTCGTATGAAAACAAGGGAAACTCTCTCCACTTATTACGGAGAGAGTTTAATTCTTCTTAATTATACATTTTTGATATAAAAGTTTGCAAAGCAGCCAAGCTACCGCCCTATATTACTGAACAATACCACAGCAGTTTTTATATTTTTTACCGCTACCACATTTACATAAATCGTTGCGGCCCACTTGGTCACCTTTTACAACTGGCTTTTTCTTCGCTTCTTCGCCATCGCTAGATGGATGAACAGCTTCACCTTGAACAACTTCTTGACGTTCTAAGTTTTGTTCAATTTCAGCTTTCATAATGTAACGAGAAATTTCCTCTTCAATAGAAGCAACCATTGACTCGAACATCGCGAATCCTTCCATTTGGTACTCACGAAGTGGATCAATTTGACCGTAAGCACGTAAATGAATACCTTCACGAAGGTGATCCATCGCATCAATATGCTCTGTCCATTTCGTATCTACAACGCGGAATACAACAACCTTCTCAAACTCACGCATTTGCTCTTCTGGCATAAGCTTTTCTTTGTCGTTGTAACGCTCTATTAATTTCGCGATAATCGGTTCGCTCATTTCCTCAGGAGCAAGGCGACGTAATTCTTCTTCTTTTATGTCTCCTTCTTGAAGCAGGTTTGTATTTAAGTAGTCAACAAGACCTTTAATGTTCCAATCTTCTTCAATTTCTTCTTGTGTATGAAGCGCAACAGCACGTTCTACTGTAGATTTCATCATACCTTCAATAATGCCACGTAAGTTTTCCGATTCCATTACTTCTTGACGTTGCTTATAAATAACTTCACGTTGCTGACGAAGTACATCATCGTATTGTAATAATTGCTTACGTGCATCATAGTTATTTCCTTCAACACGTTTTTGTGCAGACTCTACCGCACGAGAAACCATTTTACTTTCAATTGGCTGAGAATCATCCATACCAAGACGATCCATCATTGCTTTCATATTATCTGAACCAAATCGGCGCATTAATTCATCTTCCATTGATAAGTAGAACTGCGTCACACCAGGGTCCCCTTGACGACCAGCACGACCACGTAACTGATTATCAATACGACGGCTTTCATGACGTTCTGTACCGATAACTGCTAGACCGAAGATTTTCACATCGTCTCCAAGTTTAATATCTGTACCACGACCAGCCATATTCGTTGCAATCGTTACAGCACCTTTCATACCAGCTTCTGCAATGATATCTGCTTCACGTGCATGGTTTTTCGCATTTAAAATGTTATGACGTACACCTTTACGCGTTAACATTTTTGAAATAAGCTCTGAAGTTTCAATTGCAACTGTACCTACAAGAACAGGTTGCCCTTGTTTATGACGATTTACAATATCCTCAACAACAGCATTGAACTTACCTTCCATTGATTTAAAGATTAAATCAGCACGATCATCACGAATAATCGGTTTGTTTGTTGGAATTACAATAACGTTCATATTGTAAATGTTACGGAATTCCTCTTCCTCTGTTTTCGCTGTACCAGTCATACCAGATAATTTTTCATACATACGGAAGTAGTTCTGGAATGTAATTGTCGCAAGCGTCATACTCTCATTTTGAATTTCTACACCTTCTTTTGCTTCAATCGCTTGGTGTAATCCTTCGCTATAACGACGACCTTTCATAAGACGACCAGTGAATTGGTCTACAATTACGATTTCGCCTTCTTGTACAACATAATCTGTATCACGGTGCATAACAACGTGTGCACGAAGCCCCTGATTAATATGGTGAAGAAGTGCTACATGTTTTAAATCGAATAAGTTTTCAATATGGAAAGCTTTCTCTGCTTTCGTAATACCATCTTCTGTTAACATTACATTTTTCGTTTTCACATCAAATGAATACTCTTTTTCATTTTCTAACGTACGAACGAATGCATTTGCAAACATGTATAGCTCTGTTGATTTTTGAGCTTGTCCTGAAATAATAAGCGGCGTACGCGCTTCATCGACTAAAATAGAATCGACTTCATCGATAATAGCAAAGTGAAGTGGACGTTGAACGCACTGCTCTTTATATAAAACCATGTTGTCACGTAAGTAATCGAATCCAAGCTCATTATTTGTGCTATACGTAATATCAGCAGCATAAGCCTCTTGTTTCTCTTCGCGTGACATATGGTTTAAGTTAATTCCTACCGTTAAGCCAAGGAACTCATGAAGTTGTCCCATTTCGTTCGCATCACGTTGTGCTAAGTATTCATTGACTGTAACAACGTGAACACCTTTTCCTGTTAAAGCATTTAAATATACAGGTAATGTAGATGTTAACGTTTTACCTTCACCCGTTTTCATCTCAGAAATATTCCCTTCATGTAAGGCAATACCACCCATTAACTGTACGCCATATGGACGCATTCCAAGAACACGAGTTGCCGCTTCGCGAACAACTGCAAAAGCTTCAGGTAGTAGATCATCTACTGTTTCACCTTTTGTTAGACGTTCTTTAAATTCAAGCGTCTTTCCTTTTAATTGTTCATCAGTTAGTGGCTTAATAGATGACTCTAATGCATCAATTTGCTCAACTGTCTTTTGCATACGTTTAATTTGGCGTTGGTTTACATCAAACACCTTTTTTAAAATACCGATCATAGGAAATACGCTCCTCTTTTATTAAAATAAAACTTCCGATTGTTTTTCTTTTTCTCTATTACAATCAGTCGTTGTAAAAATCAAATGTATGTTATGCCAATTTTTCTCCTAATTAAAAAAACTAAAATGTATATACCTAATGATAATTGTAACACTTGTCTTATAACTATGACAACAATCGGCCGAATGTCAGGCCTTATATTCATAAAAGTTTTCATTTCATTTGTTCCAACAAACTAATATGTCTTTTCTCTATCCCTCTATTGCAAATTCCGTATTAAATATCCCACTTTAAAAGAGGATAATCGAAGGAAATCTATTAGTTTTAAATGAACAATTACAAAAAGTCGGAAATTCCGCAGGTGCAGCATCCATAGATACTTACACCTGCGAAACAACTCCGACTTTAAACGATACTGTTATGTTGCAAGATCTACTCAACCACAGCAAAAAACACCCTTAAAATATATCTGGATCAATCACGAATTTTATTAATTTATTGGTATTTCTAATTCATGATATTTCCCTTTCTTATCCTTCATAAAAGAAATAAATTTCACCTTAGTTGATTCATTTGAAAAGTTTTTATAATTTTTATAAGGGTCATCTCCTATAAAATAATTTGTCCCTATATATCCTCGTACTGTTTTACCAGCAGGTATTACAGGATCAAACTGATATTGTTTAGGTAACTCCATTGCATACGGAATTACATTATAAAACTCGCCTATTTTAGAATAAAACAATGTATCGGAAATAGACTCATTACTAAGCAAGTTAATATCCCGATTTGTTGTATTTGTAATATTTAAAGGTAAAACATACGTCACTACTTCACGGTCTTCATAAGGATCATAAACTTTTGTAGGATCAAGAGGATCAAGAGCATGAAACGTAACTCCTTGTCCATCTTCAAAAGTTCTATTAGATAAAAATTCATCTTTTACCACTTTATAAGATTCATTATTTAGATTTAATGTTTTAAATCTAAATAAACTAGCAAATATACATAGCAACAAACACAATCCAATGATTATTAAGACATGATTTCTTGTCACTCTTAATCTACCAACTTTCCATTATTAACATGTACAATGCGATCTACTATACCATTATCCAGGACATGCACATCATGACTAGCTACTATAATAGTCGTTCCTTTAGATTTTTCTACTTCCAAAATATCTAAAACATCTTTTATCCCATCACTATCTAAAGCATTAGTTGGCTCGTCTAATAACAATAATTTTGGTTGTTCCATTAAAGCTTGCGCTATCCCTAAACGTTGTTTCATACCTAAAGAGTATCTTTTATACTTTCTCTTATCTGTTTTATCAAGTCCAACCCTCTGAATAATATTATAAATTTCCTCATCAGAAATTTTATTATTAATCGATGATAAAAATTTCAAGTTCTGAAAACCAGTATACGCTGGAATAAAACTTGGATATTCAATCAATATCCCCATAGAATCAGGGAATTGCCTTTGTTTTCCAATTATTTCATTGTCTACATAAACAACTCCAGAATTCAAACGCATTAACCCTGATATAGCGCGTAAAATCATCGTTTTACCAGAGCCATTATGCCCCTTCAAAACTAAAAATTCGCCTTTTTTTACTGACAAATTAATATTATCTAACACAATATTTCCTTTTAATCTTTTCGTCATACATTCACATTTAATATAATTGTCCATAAATTATTCACCTATCACATCTAGTTTTTTAAAACAAAAACTACCTAATAAAATCATTACAACAACAATTACTACCCCTATTAGGAGTAAATCATTCCATTGAATAGATTGATTATTACCTAAAGTCAATTGAATTGAACTGTGATCAACAAAATACCAACGATTTGGCATAACAAAAGAGCCTAAAAAATAAATACTATGAAAGAAAATAGACAAAAACAGGTACAACAACATTAGTACAAAAACAATAGTTATTGGTATATAAAACGTTAAAAACTCAAAAATCAAAGCTAATAAAAAGCTTATAATTATTTGAATTATATAAGTTACGTTTAATATTTTAACAATTGTTCAGTTCCTAACCTTTGAAGCA